>JAYVGA010000171.1:0-5180 GCA_043772635.1 Chitinophagaceae bacterium | reverse complement strand
CCAATGCTTCTTTTAGAAGATCGGAGTACCCGTTAATAAAATATATGAAACACTTAATAAAACATGTACAGCAGCCATTGCCCCCAACGCCCCTACTGACCATTGAATCTCTGTAAAATATAGGTGCATTCAGTGATCCCTTACAAACTTGATGCAGGCTATTGACTTTATGACCTATTGACTTAATGACTCATGACTTACTGAGTACATCGCTCACTTTATAATTTTGCCGCTAACAAATTTATTTCCCTTTAAAAAAAACCGGTAAGGAAGTAATGCATCTGCACCTGCAGCATCTATTCCTATTCTTTTACTCACTCCAACCTGATCATCATCAATTTTAAAATCTTTATCTTCTACAATACTAATGATACCTTCTCTAAAATTTATACCAGAGTGCTCTTTAAATATTCCCAGTGCTTTAGCCACATTGCCTGGCCCTTTGGTAAGTGTAAAATCCAATGCAGGTTTTTTTGTACGCTGCAGCATGATATCAATACCCGCAATGGGTTCCAATGCACGTATTAAAACAGCATCCGGAATATTTTTTTTATTGGTAACCACATTAAGCATCTGGTGCATGCCATAACAGATATACACATACGCAGTTCCTGCAGTAGCATACATATGCTCGTTGCGGGCAGTACGCCTGCCATTGTAAGCGTGGGAAGCTTTATCGGTAAATGCTACATAGGCTTCCGTTTCTACAATACGGCCGCTGGTTATTTTTCCTTCAAAATGTGTTACTACTATTTTTCCTACCAGGTCTTTTGCAATACGCACAACATCTGTTCTGTTGTAAAATACTTTTGGTAACTTTTTCATGGCTGCTGACAAATAAATTCTTTATATTAAAAATAAGAAACTATTGGTTTTAATTTTTACATCCATAAGTTATGAATGTTTCAATATCTTTAACCCTGTTGTGAGTTGGGGGTTTCAGTTTAATATAATCAGAAGAATAAACCTTATCACATTAATTATTGCTCCCTACAAAAATGTAGGGACCTATCGCCCATTGCCTATTGTATGCTTAAAGAAATTATTATATCCATTCAATCCTATATGCATGCCCACAGGTTTATTGTAAAACATAAACTATGGAAGTGGATACTGATACCGGGATTAATTTATACTATCCTGTTTTTAGTAGGTATGTACCTTTTCTGGACATCCAGCAACAGCGCCATAGAATTTATCTTATTAAAAACCGGGGTAAAGGGTTGGCTGGAACAAATGCATGATAGCTGGATAAGTTTTTTATTCATTGTGGGCCAGGTAATTTTCAGATTGATATTACTCCTTTTTTATTTTTCCCTGTTTAAATTTATGTTTCTCATTGTTGGCTCACCATTGTTTGCATACCTGAGCGAAAAAACAGAAAGTATAATGGAAGGAAAAGATTTTCCTTTTAATTTTAAACAGTTTGCAAAAGACATTTTACGTGGGATAAAAATTGCATTAAGAAATTTATTGTGGCAAACCGTGTATGTTATCAGCATACTTATTTTATCTTTTATCCCGCTTTTTGGCTGGATAGCACCATTGGTAGCCCTGCTGGTAGAGTGCTATTATTTTGGTTTTTCTATGCTGGATTACAGCAGCGAAAGAAATAAATTAACCGCATCGCAGAGTATAGAATTTATAGGCCGCCATAAAGGGCTGGCCATGGGTAATGGCATTGTTTTTTATATTATGCATTTACTTCCATTTGTGGGCTGGTTGCTGGCACCGGGTTATGCAGTAATAGCAGCCACTATAAGTTTATTAAGCGCCAGAAAAAGTCATGTAATTATTTCCTGATGATAAGTACCATTTATCTAATCCCCTGCACACTGGCAGAAGATGCGCTGCAAACTATTCCTGCTTATGTGCTGGATGCGGTAAAACAATGCAGCGTAATTTTTGCAGAAAATGAAAGAACGGCACGGCGCTTTTTAAAAAGTATGGATAAGAGTATTGTGATTGATGAGTACGAATGGTTTACCATACACAAAGCTGAAGAAGAACAGGTACAGCAATTTAAACAAAAAATCAGTGAGCAAAAAAATATTGCTATCATCAGCGAAGCAGGCTGCCCGGGCATTGCAGACCCCGGCCAGGTTTTAATAGCAGTGGCCCAGCAACTGCAGTGCACTGTAAAACCATTGGTAGGCCCAAGCTCTGTATTACTGGCGATAATGGCCAGTGGTATGAACGGGCAACAGTTTGAATTTGTGGGTTACCTGCCTATAGATAACCTGGAAAGAAGTAAAAGAATAAAAGAGCTTGAAGCAGCTTCACAAAAAAATAACAGCACAAAAATTTTTATAGAAACCCCTTACCGCAATAACCAGCTACTGGAAGCAATTTGTAAAAACTGCGGCCCTCAAACAAAGCTTTGCATTGGGGTAAATATTACTGCCGGCAACGAGACCATTATTACAACCAGCATTGCCCAGTGGAAAAATAAAAAGCCTGAGCTTCATAAGCAACAGGCTATATTTTTATTGTATGCAGGAAAATAAATTTAGGGTGTTATACTATTCTCTGCATTAAATCCATCTACAATATATTCGCTTTCTCCCCTCCAGGGCAACTTGCCATTTTTTTGTTCATAATGCAGCCGCACTCTTTTACCTTCCAGGTTCATAAGCGCTTTGGCAAGGCTGTCGTTTGCTATGGAAAAATAAAATTTTTCTGAGGCTAAGGCTACATTACTGGTAGAAGAAACGCTGCTCATTACAAGCTCGCCCTCGTAAGTTTTCATCACATTCCCTTTGTGCGATAGCTTTTGCAGTAAGCCCGACCTGTAACCATCGCTGTAAGTATAATAATATTTCCACCAGAAAATAACACCCGCAAGCAACAGTAAGATGAACACAAATATTCTCATAAATTTTTTAAAGCCACTTTTTTTAGGCAGTGCCGATTTGTTTATATATTCTTCCATATTGTAATTGTATGTTTAAAAATAATGATAGTTTATGTTTCTTATGTTTAGTTTATTTGGCAAAAGTAAACACATCTTACAAACCATACTCACTTACCAGCCATATTAATGCCGCCATGTTTACAGCACCCATATCCAGTTCTCTTTTACTTACTGCTTCAAAGGTATCAGTTGCGGCATGATGCAGATCAAAATAACGCTGACTATCGGGCGAGAGGCCGGTCAATGGAGTACCTATTTCTTTTAAGGGTCCTATATCCGATCCGCCGCCGCCGGCTGCAAATTCGTAAACACCATAATTAAAAAAAAGTGGTTTCCATTGCATAATTTTATTTCTTTTTTCTTCATTCATATCCAGGCCAAAACCACGGGGAGTAAAACCACCAGCATCGCTTTCCATTGCAAACACATGTTGTTCTTTTTTGTCTTTTGCATTTTGTAAATAAGCATCAGCGCCTTTGCCGCCATTTTCTTCGTTCATAAACATTACTGCACGTATGGTGCGTTTGGGTTTAATATTTAATGCTTTTAAAACCCTTATAATTTCTATACCCTGCACACAGCCTGCCCCATCGTCATGGGCGCCTTCTGCCAAATCCCAGCTATCCAGGTGCCCGCCCACGGTAAGTATCTGTTCCGGAAATTGTGAGCCCCTTATTTCGCCTATTACATTAAATGAAGGAGCATCTGCCAGCATCTGGCAATTCGTTTTAAAATAAGCAGTCAGTTGCATTTTTTTCTTTAATTGATTGCTCAACCATTCTGCATCTTTGGTGCTTATTGCTACTGCAGCAATTTTAGGAAAAGAATCGTTGTATTGTGTGGCACCTGTGTGCGGGTATTCATCTACGTTACTTGCCAGCGATCTAACCATTACTCCAATGGCACCATACTTTGCAGCCTGCGAAGGGCCGCTCCTGCGGCCGATACCAGCCTCGCCATAAGCCCTGAATGTTCTAACATAAGTAGGGTTCATGGGAATATTAAAAAAAACAATTTTTCCTTTTATAATTTTTTCGCCCAGGCTGTGCAGCTCTGCCATACTGCGCACTTCAATAACGCTGCTTTGTATTCCTTTGGCTCCGCTGCCCACACTGTTACCCAGTGCAGCCAGGTGCAGATCGTACCTGCTGCCATCTGCCAGTTTTATATATCCGCTTTCTTTGGCCCCTCTTACCCAATGCGGCACCATGCAGGGTTGCAGGTACACCGTGTCGGCACCTGCCTGTTTAAGCATGCGTGCAGTAGCTTCTACCGCTTTTTGTGCATTGGCAGAGCCACTGAGGCGGGGGCCAATTTTTTTTGTAAGAAAACGGAGGTTTTCATAAGCTCCGCTGTTTATCAATACCTCATCGGAAATTTTTTTAATAATGGCACTGTCATTATTTTGAGCCTGCAGCGAAGCCTGTATTAAAATGGCCGCAATAAAGAAAAAAAACTTTTTGGTCATATGCTATGTTATAAAAAACAAACTTAATGATTTACCATCAATCATATTAATTAAAAATATCTCCATCCATTATTACTAAATTGCAGCACTTTATTTTTAAACAGAAACATAAATACAGCATATGAATATAGCCATCGTTTGTTACCCCACTTTTGGAGGAAGCGGGGTACTGGCAACAGAACTGGGCAAAGCACTTGCAGACACCGGGCATAATATACATTTTATTACTTACCAGCAGCCCGTAAGATTATCTGGTTTTCATGCTAATATATTTTATCACGAAGTAAGGGTACCTACTTATCCTTTGTTTGATTATCCGCCTTACGAAACTGCACTGGCAAGCACCATGGTAGATGTGGTAAACAATCATAAAATAGATATCCTGCATGTGCACTATGCCATACCGCATGCGGCCGCAGCCTATATGGCCAAGCAGATACTGGCTAAGCAAAACAAAAAAATTCCGGTTATCACCACCCTGCACGGCACTGATATTACCCTTGTAGGCCGGGATAAAACATACAGCCCCGTAGTAACATTTTCTATGGAAGAAAGCAATGTGCTTACGGCTGTTTCTAATAATTTAAAAGAAGAAACGTATAAAAACTTTAGCATTACCAAACCAATAGAAGTTATTTACAATTTTGTAGATGTAGCCAGGTTTAATAAAAAACCGGTAGATGCATTTAAAAAACTGATTGCTCCCAATGGAGAAAAAATTATTGTACACGCCTCTAATTTTAGAAAAGTAAAAAGAGTGGATGATGTGCTGCAAACATTTTTGTTACTCAACAAAAC
>JAYVGA010000170.1:0-3584 GCA_043772635.1 Chitinophagaceae bacterium | reverse complement strand
GCTTCCAGGCCGGCATGGTAGGCCACTGCACTAATGCCATTGGCATTAAGCATGGCTGCAAGTTCTTCTGTAGTTTTACGGTTCAGAGTGTAAATAATGCCGCTTTTATTTTTGTTCAACTGTATAAAACGTACAATACTTTTATTGGTTTGCTCCAGGTTTACTTTGGGCAGTACTTCGTAATATAAATTGGGCCGGTTAAAAGAAGAAATGTAAATCTCCGGATTTCTTAATCCCAGGTTTTTTAAAATATCGCTTTGTACTTTTGGGGTAGCGGTAGCCGTTAATGCAATGATGGGGATGTTTGGATTTATCATATCCATCATTTCTTTAAGGCGCCGGTATTCTGGCCTGAAATCGTGGCCCCACTCCGAAATACAATGCGCTTCATCTACCGCAAAAAAGGAGATATCAAGCCCCCTGAAAAAATCAATATTTTCTTCTTTGGTTAATGTTTCCGGGGCTACATACAACAGTTTGGTGCGGCCCGAAGTAAGATCATCCTTTACAATTTTTTGCTGCCCTTTGTTAAGTGTACTGTTTAAAAAATGTGCCACATCATCTTTGCTGCTGTAGCTGCGCACAAGATCTACCTGGTTTTTCATTAAGGCAATAAGGGGCGAAACCACAATGGCCACGCCGGGGCTTATTACTGCGGGCAACTGGTAGCAAAGGCTTTTGCCGCCACCCGTAGGCATTATTACAAAAGTATCTGTGCCGCCCAGTAATGATTTAATGATAGCTTCCTGCGGATCTTTAAATCCATCAAAGCCAAACTGCTCCTGTAGTTGTGCAGCCAGTGTAGTATTAATTACTAAAGGAATATTTTTTGAAATGCTTTTTTTTGCAACGCTTTTCTTTGCAATCACTTTTTTTGAAGTGGCGGATGCTGATTTTGTAATAGCCATAATTTATGCTCTTTCTCGATTAATTTCACGATTCCAAAGGGAACCGGGTTTTTCATAATAGGGCAGCGAAGTTAACCTAATCAGGCTGCAATTTCAAACAGGCCTCCTTCTTTAATATTGTTAAGAAATATATTCCGGCAGGTTTGTAACGCATTAAGGTAACTAATAAATTTTGCCTTTGGCAATAATTTATTCCACAGAGGTCTTGTTTTCAGGGCCTGCAGGGGTGCTTTTGGTATTCTTTGCATTGTGAATGAATTAAAGTAGGTTTGCGCCGTAGAAAAATGAGCGATCGTCCCATTATATCCAGCGCTTTAAAAAGCATTGATCTTCAGGCCACATCTATTGCCGGCCTGGCGGGTTTTATTGATGCTTCTTTTGAAGCCGCAGTACAGTTGCTGGTTAAAAGCAAGGGCAGGCTGGTAATATCGGGTATTGGTAAAAGTGCTATCGTAGCACAAAAAATAGTAGCTACCATGAACAGCACCGGCACACCGGCCCTGTTTATGCATGCGGCAGATGCCATACATGGAGATCTGGGTATGGTGCAGCCCGATGATATTGTGATGGTGATAAGCAAAAGCGGCGACAGCCCTGAAATAAAAGTACTGGCACCATTGCTTAAAAATTTTGGTAATATCCTTATTGGCATGGTGGGTAATATGCAGTCTTACCTGGCACAGCAGAGCGATATTGTTATTAATACAACCGTGGCACAGGAAGCATGCCCCAATAATCTTGCACCCACCACCAGTACCACCGCACAAATGGTAATGGGAGATGCACTTGCAGTGTGCCTCATGGAAACCAGGGGATTTAAATCTACAGATTTTGCAAAGTATCACCCTGGTGGGGCCCTGGGTAAAAAATTATATTTACGGGTGGCAGATTTGGTAAAGCAGCATGAAAAGCCGGGCGTAAAAACGGGTGCTCCTGTTAAAGAGGCAATAATTGAGATAACAAAAAAAAGATTAGGAGCAGCAGCCGTATTAAATGATAACAATGAAGTGATAGGCATCATCACAGATGGAGATATAAGGCGCATGCTGGAAAAATATGATTCTTTTGCCAGCCTTACAGTCAGTGATATTATGAGCCACAATCCTAAAACAATAGAAGCAGAAGCTATGGCGGTAGAAGCCTTGGATAAAATGCGGGAGCACAACATCAATCAACTCATAGCAGTAGAGGAAGGCAGGTATGCTGGTATTTTTCATTTGCAGGACCTGGTAAGAGAAGGAATTATATAAATTTTTTGAAGTTTTTAAAACAGGAATACATATTTCTCATGAATAAAAATCATTACGTAGCCATTATGGCTGGCGGTATAGGAAGCCGCTTTTGGCCAATGAGCCGCACAGATTTTCCCAAACAATTTCTTGATATTTTAAACACGGGACGCACGCTTATACAATCTACCTACGACAGGTTTTCAAAATTTATTCCGGCGGATAATATTTTTGTAGTTACTTCTGTGCAGTACAGGGACATTGTAATTAAACAACTGCCGGAGTTAAACCCCGCCAATGTATTGTGCGAACCCTCACGCAAAAATACTGCAGCATGTGTGGCTTACATTTCTTATAAATTAAAAGAATTAAATCCCAATGCCAATCTTATTTGTGCACCCGCAGATCATTTAATTACTGAGGCAGATAATTTTAAAAAAGTATGTGATGATGCGCTGCATTTTACATCGCATATAAAAGCATTGGTTACACTGGGCATTAAACCAAACCATCCCAATACGGGCTATGGTTATATACAGTACGAATCTTTTGCGGTAAGCGATAATGTATTTAAAGTAAAAACGTTTACCGAAAAACCAGACCTGGAACTGGCCAAAACATTTATTACCAGCGGCGATTTTTTATGGAATGCAGGGATATTTGTGTGGCAGGTAAAAAATATTATAAAAGCATTTGAACATTTGCTGCCCGAAATGCATGAAGTATTTGATGCCGAAAAAGAACATTTTAACGGCCCCGGAGAAAAAGAAGCAATTGAGCGCATCTATCCGCAGTGTGTAAATATTTCTATAGATTATGGCATTATGGAAAAAGCAGACAATGTGTATGTAATTCCCTCTTCTTTTGGATGGAGCGACCTGGGTACCTGGAAAAGTGCTTATGATACTTTAGAAAAAGATTACCTGGGCAATGCCGTGGCAGGAGATAATGTAGTAGTAATTGATGCCACTAAAAATATGGTGCATGCCAGCGATAAAAAACTACTGGTACTGCAGGGCCTGGATGATTTTATTGTGGTAGATACCAAAGATGTATTACTCATTTGCAAAAAAGATAGAGAGCAGGAAATAAAAGAATATGTGGCAGAGATAAAGAGGAGTAAGGGAGATAAATATTTATAAAGTGTGGCTGGTTAATCGCAAAAAGTTTTTTAAAAAATACAGGCGTCATATTTGTGCTCCTGTATTCAAACACTATGCTCTATTTTTGAAAAGGAATTATAACCTCCTTTTATTTTGATACCAACAATACAAAGCAAGCTCCCCAACATAGGCACAAGCATCTTTACAGAAATAAGTGTGCTGGCGCAACAGTACCAGGCAATTAATCTTGGCCAGGGCTTTCCCGATTTTGAAATGAACCCCGCCTTAACCAGTTTGGTTAATGAAGCCATGCAGCAGGGCCATAACCAGTATGTGCATACAAA
>JAYVGA010000169.1:0-7530 GCA_043772635.1 Chitinophagaceae bacterium | reverse complement strand
CCCAACCCGGCACATAAGAAGTATGTATTCTTTAAATTTCACCCTTTGTGGTACAAGCTGCTTTCTTTAGCTTTATTAAAAGGGCTGGCACAAGGGTTTTTGGTAACAGCTCCTGCCATGCTGATCATGACATTATTGGGTAAAGAAGGTGCCCTTGGCACTGCACAATCTATCGGAGCGGTTATCGCAGCAGTGATCATGTATGTGTTGGGAAGAATTTCTAAACCAGGCGACCGCATTAAAATATTTGCAGTGGGCCTTGGCCTGTTTGCTTTGGGAGCTGTGATTAACGGGGCTTTATTCAGTGGGCTGGGTGTAATCATTTTTATCCTGCTGTTGTTAATTGCAAAACCATTAATTGACCTGGCTTATTTCCCCATCCAGTTCCAGGTGATAGACATTGTGAATAGAATTGAAAAACGTGGTGAATATGCATACATACTCAATCATGAATGGGGTTTGTATGCAGGCAGGTTGCTTGGTGCTGGTACATTTTTAGCATTGGCTTATGGTATTTCAAATGAAATTGCTTTGCGGTATGCTGTCATCATTATTGCAGCACTGCAATTGTGCTCCATCTTTGTAGCAAAAAACATTATCGCACAGGGCAAAACACTTTCGCCTGTAGAAACCGGAATAGATATGAAAGTGATGGGTGAAGTGACAGAAGCGTTGGTATAGAGGGGCTTTTACAACTATGCCAAAGTGAGGGGTCGGTTTTACTTTGACAAAGTTTTTTACTTTGGCAAAGTTTAGCAGGAAGCAACCTGCGAAAAAAAATTATATTGATCAAAAGTATTTTTAATTACAAAAAATCCTGTCAGGGATTAAATGTATTCTTTGTAGCAAAATGTTTTTACCAACCTTAGTAGAATATTAAATATTATTAACCAAAACCTTATTACCTTATTATGTAAAAAATATCTGTAAGATCAGGAGTTGCTTTATCCAATAATGTCATAAAGTTGGTAAAATTAAATTTGCAATTCTCATTCTACTAAGGTTAAATACAAAAAATACTGATCATGAATCATGCCCACATCAAAATAATAAATGACCGATTATGAATAATAAAAACGGGTATAAATTAACAGGCAGCCACAAACAGCAAACAAATAAATTTTTATTACAGTTCTATTCAACCAAAGTAAATTCACTCATGAAAATAATGTATAAAATCACTTTAGCAAGCCTGTTTTTTTTAAATACTGCATCAGCACAGCTAAAGCAGCAAAATATTCCACGGGTAGATCTAATGCCCGCTCTCCCCCAGCCTCTTCAAATAATTGATTATAAAAACCTGGCCCTTCGTTTTGATAGAACGTTGTACGACTTTAACGCCAAAGGAAAATACTGGCCCATGGTATGGCTGGATAGCAGTAAGAAAAATTTTCCTCAAACCGTTGTGGGATTATACACTGCTGTAGCCGATGTGCGTCAGGGAATAAATAACAAAGGAATGTTTCATGAAGCACTGGCAACAATGGGAGCAGTAATGGGTGCCACGCTTGTGGGTATAGATAAAAGCAAACCACAAAACAGCAATTATGTGGGCATGCTTAAAAATTATTTTAATAAAGAAACCGGCTGGAATATTATGATGAACAATACCTGCCCCGAAGTAGCCCTGCTGGGCGGCGGTTACGGGCGGGATTGGTGGTATGATGTTTATCCCAATGTGTTGTTTTATGCCATTTACAATCAGTACCCACAGGAGCCGGGCTTTGATGAAATTGCAAAAAACATTGCAGATAAATTTTATGCAGCAGACTCTATCTTAAACGGAAATTACGAATGGTCTTATTTTGATTATGGCAAAATGATACCCATGAAAACACAGATATGTGCACAGCCAGATGTAGCTGCCGGCCATGCGTATGTACTGTATATGGCTTATAAAAAATTTGGTGATACACGCTATTTAAAGGGAGCCATCAGTGCTTTACATGCGTTGCAGGCACAACCAAAAAATCCTACTTACGAAGTGCTCATGCCCTTTGGTGCTTATTTATCTGCCAGGATAAATGCAGAAGAGCAAATGAAGTTTGATATGGATAAAATGCTGGGCTGGAGTTTTGATGGCACACCCATTTGCCGGGAAGGATGGGGAGTGCTGGTGGGCAACTGGAATGGCATAGATATATCCGGCATTGTGGGCAGCACGGTAGACCATGGCGGGTACGGTTTTTTAATGAACACTTATGATGCAGCCTGGCCGCTGATACCCATGGTAAGATACGATCAGCGTTATGCAACGGCTATTGGAAAATGGATGCTGAATGCAGCAAATGCTGCCCGTTTTTTTTATCCGCAGTATATGCCAGATGATCATGAAACCATACCGCAGCTTGGAGAAGTTACCAAAGGTGTAATTGGTTACGAAGGCATGATAAAACAATCCTCGTATAAAGAACATGAAAATTTAAAAGGCCCTGTAGCACAGGGCGACGGCCCACTTTGGGTGCCGGGAAAAAACCCTCCAGAATCGCAGTTTAGTGTTTATGGCAGCGGGCATGTGGGCATTTTTGGAAGCATCATCCGTACTACTGCTGCTAAAGGAATTTTACAATTAAATTTATTGGCAACAGATTTTTATCATGAAAAAGCTTATCCTTCTTTTTTGTTTTACAATCCTTTTGCCAGCAGCAAAACAGTTTTTATACAAATTGAAAAAGGAAAAAAAGTTGATCTCTACAATACCGTAACCGGAAGTTTTATTGCACGCAATGTTTCTTCATCTGCCCCCATAAAACTGGATGCACAGAGTGCCGCAGTTATTGTTTGTGTTCCGGCTGGCGGCAAGCAAACATTTGTTCAGAATAAAATGCTCGTAAATGGTATTGTGGTAGATTATATGGTGCAGCAAAAAAAGAAATGACCTTCAAGGTAATAAAACTAAAATCCTGTTCTTAATTCTCATTTAATATATGAATAAGCATCTAAAAACTCCATCAAAATATCATATCATTATTTTCTTTTTAGTGTTTGATTATACCTTTTTTAAAATGTAGTGGCAAAATTTCCCCATATAGCTGTTACCACCTCTTGGTACAAGGATAAATATTCAATGGTATAACTATTGTTTAGTGTTTTGCAAAAAACATAAGATGAAAAAATATTTTGTTGGCCTGGTTTTACTAAATACAATTTTTGCCCAGTATTCTTTTAGCCAGGATTCTATCACTGTTATTCCGGAGCCTAAACTGCAGCATCCTTCTCAAGTATACCGAACCAAAAATATTGTTGATATACCTGTAACCGTTGCAGGCACAGCCTGGACACTTTTTGCATTTACAAAAATTTATGGAAGGGATAAGCCCGGCGATGCAGAAATTCTTGCACTGGATAGAAATAATGTAAACTCATTTGACCGCCCCGTTATAAACAACTATTCTACCAGCGCAAAAAAAGCCAGTGATATGTTTTTTTACGGATCTATGCCATTTCCACTTGTTCTGCTGCTGGATAAAAAGATAAGAAAAGATGCGCCAAAAATTGGCTTGCTGTATATGGAATCCCTGGCGGTAACCGGTACGCTGTACACTTCATCTGCCATGCTGGCAAACCGCTTTAGGCCCTATGCTTATAACAGCAATATAGCCCTCAGCGAAAGAACAAAAGGCGGTGCAAAAAATTCTTTTTTTGCCGGGCATCCGGCAGTGGTGGCCACTTCTGCATTTTTTATGGCCAAAGTGTATACAGATTATCACCCGCAAATGAAAAACAAGTGGATAATGTTTACTCTTGCAGGTGCAGCGGCAGCTACTACAGGAATTTTACGCATAAAAGCGGGTCAGCATTTTTATACAGACGTAATTACCGGTGTAACCATTGGTACATTATCCGGCATTCTTATTCCGCAGATTCATAAAAACAAAAACGGCAAGTGGAACAATATGACACTACTGCCTAATATAAGAACAAGCGGAGGCGGTGGGTTTACAGCCCTTTACAGGATGTAAAAATAAATATTGCAGTACATTATCATGCTGTATGAGTATGTTGATTGAATATTATTTTCTGTAAAAATACCAGGCACTGACGGTAAAAGTTTTATGATTAAAAAATCCTTTAAATAAAAAAGCTGGCCGGTATTTTGTTCTTATTTTATTTTTCATTTATTAACCAATTAAAAAAAAATCTATGCCAGATACACATCCAAAAAAGAATAACGAAAAAGAAAATAAAAGTAACGCTGCTGTGCAGCCAGAGCCGGAAACTTTACATACCACAGATCCGCAGGAAGAAATGAAAGGCCCGCTTTCTTCTTTAATTCGTAAAACAGGAGAAGGTTTTGATACGGACAAAACCCAAAAGCAGGCAGAAAAGGAAAAAGAGGAAAAGATGTAATTCTTTCTTCTATTATTGATTATGCATTTTTCCAGGTTTATATGTTGTAGTATCAGCCTGCAGAAATTATTTATTGTGCAGCGTGCAGCTTAACTTTAAATTTATAAAAAAATTTGAAGTTAAGTTTTGCACATTTAAATATAGTAAAAGATGATAGAACAAACAGAGCTTGTGGTGAGCAAATGGCAATATCATCCACCGCTAAAATCTATAGAGGAGAATGATACAATAAATGGTTTTATTTCACTTGATGTAATGAAAAAAAGAGCAGGCAATAAAAAAGGAATTGCCTGCAGGTTTAACTGTTCGTTTGTTTTTGAAACAGAAACAATTTTAGAATATGAAGCAGCCGATTCTTATGTGATAGACCTGCAGGATACTATTGATAAGGCCGAACTGCAAACTATGATAAGAAATTCTTACTCTAAATTTAAAGAAACATTCGATTTTAAAAAATTGGGTACAGTACTGCTCAACAGATCACTGATGCCATTTAATGATAAAACCTACGACCTGGATCCTGTGTTACTCTTACTAATCTAAAATGATACGACCCCGCAAAAAAGCGGGACAAGCTGGTAAAGGCGGTAAGATATTTATTAAAAAATTGCTATTTGGTTTTCTACACTTTGGGCAATTGAGGAATAAAAATTTTTGATGATATGAGTTTATAAAAAATATTATTTCATTTTTACAGGCCTGGATACATTAAAATAAGTACAACCAGGCTTGAAAAAAATATTTCTTTCTCATATCTAATGGATTAAGTAAAATGGAACAAAACTTATCCGGTAAGTGATATAAAAAAAAGAGGCTGCTATTACTACAGCCTTTTTTTTAAATGTTGTTTATTAAAATTTATTGGGGCTGTGTAACAGCATTCATCTGAAGCGTTACTGCAGTTTGTGCCAGCATTCTTCCATTTATAGATGCTCCGGTTTTCATATTAATACCTGATGCACCTAAAATAATTCCTTCAAAATGGCTGGTAGTTCCAAGCGTAACAGCACCAGCTGCCTGCCAGAAAATATTTTTAGCCTGTGCTCCTCCGGCTAATGTGATGTTTACTGCGCTACTCATATCCAGTGTTCCCGCTACCTGGAAAATCCACACATCATCGGGGCTTCCGGAAATGGTAATATCGGTAGGGATAAGTAATGGAGTAGTCCATTTGTACAGGCCTGGAGTAAGTGTTTTACCGCCAATATCACCTGCACCTAAATTTAAAAAGTCGGGGTTAGAACGTCCTGCAGCATCAGTGTATGCAGTTTGCATATCGCCTACGGCAGTAGTTAACCTGCTGGCATCAATAACACCGCAGGGAACCGGGCCTGCAGCATCTACAGAATAAATTGTACCTGTTACTTCTGCACAGGAAACCAGTATGGCTGCACCTGTAATAGGGCTCGATCCTACATCGCCGGTAATGGCAGATTTATATACATTGGTAACACCTGTTTTTGAAAGCACCACAAAATTACCTGCCAGCCCAAGTGCTATACCTGCCCCGGCAACTTTTGGCTGCAGCTTTAATGCAGCAGCAGATTGTTGGGATATAAGTTCAGGAGATGTTAAACTGCCCTGATCTTTTTTACAGCCACCTAATAATCCAATCAGGAGCATGGCTACAGTTGGTAATAAAAATTGTTTTGAATGCATCATAATAATTTTTTTATATAATGAATAAATTAAAGCATTACCGTGTTACACGTTCATATACTATCATGGTTTGATAATGTAATCTAACGGCCACCTGTAGCCGCTTTTTACGGGTGTGATGGAAATTTTAAAATCACCGGTTTTAATGAAGTGTTTCCGGCTTTCTTAAGAGTAAAACGATATTGAATTTTCATTGCTATGTTTGCAACAACCCGGCCACCTTTTTATTAAGTGTATATAAAAATGTATATAATTAAAGATAATATACTCTTTTAATATTACGCCATATGAATAAACCCGTTATGTAGTTGTATTACTATAACCAAAATAATTTATAAGCCACAGGAAAAATTAAAAAAGAGTAAAATGTACCACTTCTGACTATGCCTTATGTATAGTTTACATAACACATACGATAAACTTTACATCATCAGCACAGCCAGAAGAAAATATTATATTCATCTAGTTAATAAGCATCACTTACAGCAGAGCCGGAATAGTTTCTTTTCTTTGGTCATCGCAGTTATGCTTTGTTTTTATTTTTTTAATAACAGGCAAACTTATTTTACCCGCAATAGAAAACTAAAATTTAAAATAACCCATACAATTTAAAACTCATTGCATTTGCGGATGCAATACTTAAGCTGTTCTGGTTTTTACGTTTTTACTAATGTTGTTTATTTAAAGTTTATTGCAATAATCCGTTTAAACAATTTGCAGGATGTGATGATTAGCTTTTGAAATAATTATTATTTAGATGATATAAATCAGTATAATTTATTTTGATATTGTTTTCTCTGCTTACTTTTTTACATGCCACAAGAAATGCAGCATTTCAAAACCACCTTTTTTTAATCCGGTAATTTTTGAAACTATTGCATTAAAATTTAAATATAATACATCAGCACTCAACTACCGGTTAACCACTGTACTTTTAATACTTTAACCAGACATAAAATCTGTATAGCCAAGCAAAAGATTGCTGTATCAACTGCATGCACAGGTATTAAAGGTGCCTATATAATATTGGTATGCTGTATTGGAAAACATTTAATTTACATGTGGAAAAAATGGGAACTGGCACGATTATGTATTTGGTAAAAGCAACAACCTTAAAATAAATTATTATGAACAAATTATTAATTGCTTTTACTGCAGGTGCAGTGCTGGGTATTTTATATGCTCCTGCCAAGGGAAGAAAAACCCGTAATAAGTTATCAAACCTGGGTAACGATTTAATGAATGGCTGGAATACTGTTACAGACAAAATTGCCGGTAAAATAGACAGTATAAAAGAAGGCGTTGATGAAATGTCTGATAAGGCAATTCAAAAAGTAGAGAGTACGCAGTTTAGTACTGGAAATACCTTATTATGAGCCGAGGAATTAAACTGTAAAATAATTTTCCCAAAAGAGGATAAAAAAAGGTCACCTTATCCAGGTGACCTTTTTTGCCACTGAGCCGGGTAATCTAAACCCCTTACAAATTTTACAGCAAAAATTTAATACTGTTATCTACTAC
>JAYVGA010000168.1:0-27418 GCA_043772635.1 Chitinophagaceae bacterium | reverse complement strand
TTTTTACTTTTCGGTTAAAGCTGATGGAAAAATTTTAATTGAAAATATTTACAAAGGTGCCCAAAGACTGGCTAATGGAACCTGGAATTTAAATGGTTCCAGCTTTACATGCAATGTTACTTACATTTACGGCAAACCAGAAAACATTGGCACGATAACCAATCATACAGCCACTTTTACTGAGAGTGGTACCTTAACTTCAGGCGTTTGGACGAATACTTTTCCAAACAATGAAACCGGCACTTTTATTATGACCAAAGTTAATTAATCTTAAAAAAGATTTAAGTATAGATCAGTTTTCTAAAAAAAAATCATTAATCTACTTAAATATTTATACGAAGAAAAATGCTGTTCATAAAAAGCTATACATGAATTCATAGATAAATAAAAATGTTGCTTCGCAAAACTATGTGGGTATTTAGATTATTAGTCTATATTCATATTCTAAAACCCGCTTGTGAAGAAACTGCTTTTTTTAATGCTGTTACCCATTTCTGTATTTGCCCAAAAGGATACCTCATTTTGGTTTGCTGCTCCTGATGTAAACCAGTTCCTGGTATTTAATCCTCACGACAGACCAATATTGCTACGGCTTACTACTTTCAGTACAGCTGCTTCCATTACAGTGTCAATACCAGCAGATCCAACATTTATTCCAATTACAATATCCGTTGCTGCCAATGCTTCGGGTACTATTGATTTAAGTAACTGGGCAGACCAAATAGAAAACTCCCAGGCAAATTCAATTGCAAATAAAGGTATCCAGATTAGATCTACAGCCGACATCACAGCTTATTATGAAATAAACAGTAGCTGCAATTGCAATCCTGAATTGTTTTCTTTAAAAGGAAGAAATTCTTTGGGAAATGAATTTATCATTCCTTCTCAATCTGAGTGGTCAATAGATTCAGTCCGTTTCCCTCAAGCCAGAAGTGCCTTTAATATTGTAGCAACAGAAGACAATACAGTAATCAATATAACTCCAAGCAAACATCTTATTGGAAGATTGCCAGGTATTCCTTTTTCTATTTTATTAAATAAAGGGCAAACCTTTTCTAACCAGGGTTTATACCGGTCTGGAGTTTCATTATTAAACGGCAGCATTGTAACATCAGATAAACCCATTGCAGTTACTGCTAATGAAGATTTGCTAATGTCTGATGGCCCCTGTGCAGATCTTGCCGGCGACCAACTTATTCCTACATCAATATGGGGAAATGAATTTGTTGTTATAAGAGGTGCTCTTAATAATAAAGATAAGATTGTGATTACCGCTATGACCAATGGAACCACAATTTTTTTAAACGGAAATGCTACCCCCGCTGCCACCATTAACAGGGGGAGCTCTTATGAAATAAATCTAAGTGCTCAACCAACCAGTTATATTACTGCCAACAATAAAGTATCTGTGTACCATTACACAGGAGTTAATTGCGAAATTGGCTCTGCCGTAATTCCAAAAATTAATTGTACCGGTTCTAATGATGTGGCTATAACAAGAAGCAATGATGAAGATGCAGTTGTTTTTATAACAACCAGAACGGGCAACCAGGCTGGCTTTACCGTAAATGGAAGTTCCTCCATTGTTACTGCTGCAGATTTTTCGCCAGTGCCGGGCTCTGCAGGTAATTATGTTTATTGTAAGAAAAATTTAAATGGTTTAATTTCTACAGGTAATGCTTCCCGGTTTCAAAATTCCATCGGCAAATTTCAACTTGGTTTTTTAAATGGAGCAGATGCAAGTACACTTACAGGATGCCGCTATGGCTTCTTCTCCGATTTTAAATCTGGTAGTGTATCAAGATCACAAATTGAAATTTGCAGGCTCGACTCTGCACAGCTAAATGCATTTGGAGGCATAAGCTATCAATGGTCGCCGGCCACAGGACTTAGTAATACAAATGCAGCCAATCCTAAAGCCTCACCTACTGTTACTACCGATTATAAAGTTATTATTACAACTGCTGAAGGATGCATAGATTCTGCATTTATTAAAGTAGTAATAAATACAACCTGCATACCTACTTTAATACCCTGTAACAATTGGCTAAATACTCCCTCTCAGCCCTCCTGGGTAAATATAGGAGACTTAGATGTTTCGGGCAATCAATTAACAGTTGAAGCATTGGTAAATATAAAAGGAGTTCCGCCAGGCGGAAGTATATTAGGCCTTGATGTGGTTTCAAAACATACAAACCCCTCCGATGTGAATTATCTTTTAAGGTCAAGTCATGCAGAATTATCAACTACCAATGGATATTTTAATACACCAGATCCCTGTGACCTGGAGATGAACAAAACTTATCACCTCGCAATGGTATATGATGGTGCTATTTTAAAATATTACCGCAATGGTTTCCTCATGGGCCAGGTTGCTGCAACGGGTAACATGATTCAAAGTGATCTTCCTACCGGCATTGGTTTTATCTCAACACTGCTTCAAGCAGAAAATTTTATTGGCTTCATAAATAATGTTCGTATCTGGAATGTGGCCCGCAGTCAGGCACAGCTTAATACCTACATGAATACTACATTACCCAGTCCTGCCACACAAACCGGTTTATTGGCATATTACACTTTTGATAATTTATTAAATAAACAGGGAAATACTGCATTTAACGGAACATTGTTTGGAAGTGCTGCCATTAACCAAACAAACCCTGAATGTGTTTTTGTGGCAGACACTTGTAATGTAATATGCAATATTGTTAATACTAATATTAATAAAAATATTTGCTTTGGTGAATCCTTTTTGGGATATTCTGTTGCGGGAACATATTTAGATACATTTAGTGGGACAAATGGTTGCGACAGTACACGAATACTTAATCTAACCATCGACACTCCCCTCATAAAAACAATTGCCGATACTTCTCTCTGCAAAAACAGTCCTGTACAACTTACTGCCACAGGTGCTGTTAGCTATAGCTGGTTGCCGCCTGCAGGGCTAAGTTCGGCATCTGTAAGTAACCCTGTTGCTACACCTGCAGATACCACCCGCTACATTGTTACCGGCACTAACGCTAACGGCTGCATGGCAAAAGACACGGTGATGGTTTTTGTAAAAAAACTTCCTGTAATTATTTTATCAAATGATGATACCATTTGTATTAACCAACCTATACAAATGCTGGCATCGGGCGGTGTAAATTATTCCTGGTCTCCGGCAGGTTTTTTAAATAATGGGGGCATTGCAAACCCTATTGCAAACCCGGCTACCACTACAACCTACACTGTAACCGTTACCGGTGCCAACAGTTGTGTAAATAACGATTCTATAAAAATTGCTGTAAGGGCTTTGCCTGTGTTCAGTATTTCGCCGGATAAATCTACCTGCGTGGGTGGCAATGCCCGGCTGAGTGCAGGCGGTGGTACTTCGTATTTATGGAGCCCGGCAGCGCTGCTTAATAATGCGGGTATTGCAAATCCTGTGGCCACTGTTTTTGCCAATTCCACTTTTACTGTTTCAATAAACGACAGTGTATGTAACCTGTCGGATATTTTAACCACTATTGTTACTACAGATCTTGCCTTACCCGTTATTAAAGCTGCAAAATTAAACGATATAGATTGTGTGTTTGGCAGCGCACAGCTTACTGTAACGGGTGCCAATGTTTACACCTGGTTTCCTGTTACCAGTTTAAGCAACCCCAATATTTTTAATCCCGTAGCAACTCCTGCCAGCACGCAGCAGTACACGGTTACCGGTACAGACAGTATCAGCAACTGCACATCAGAAGATACCCTTACTGTATTTGTAAAAGCGCCGGCGGGCCCCAAATCTTTTATCCCAAATTCTTTTACACCTAATGGAGATGGTAAAAATGATTGCTTTAAAGTAAAAGACTTTGGCACCGTAAAAACGGTAGAAATTATAATTTATAACCGTTTTGGGAACCTTGTTTTTACTACAAAAAATGCAACAGATTGCTGGGATGGAACATATAAAGGCCAGCCCGCAGATGTGGGAAATTATGTGTACTATATTAAAGTGTTAAACAATTGCGGAGAAGAAATTAAAAAAGGAAATTTATTGCTGCTGAGGTAAAACGATTTGTAGTAATGCTCGAAAGGATTTATGCTGAACAGATTTATAGAAATATTTTATTGTGTTTAAGGAGAAAGTTTTTCTATGTCATCCAGATCCTTGTATCTCCCAGCGGCTTTTTTTGATGCAAATAAATCTTTTAAATTGAGATACCTCACATGGGTATTTTCTATTTCACTAATCAACGCTTTATCAAAAGCTTCTTCAAAATTAATACCCTTCAATTTAGTAATGATGTCTATTCGTAAAGGAGAACGCCCGATTGAAAATACATCAAACTTTTCTCCCAAAAAATTTTCTTCGGTAATATCAAAGATGGGCATTCCAAAAATAGCAAAGGCTTTTCTTAATTTAATATAATTAACGCCTGTTTTGTTTACCCATATATCCAAATCCTGGGTTGTTCTGTAATATCCATGCATGATTACTGCGTAGCCTCCTACTACTATATACTCGGTGCCAGATAAATTTAATGCAAATAAAAAATCCTTAAAATCAGATGCAAAAATATCTTTCATGCCTAAAATTTTCTTGCTGAAAAAATGGATGTGTCTATTTTTAAAAGATCATCTTTCTTTATTCCATAAATTGTACAGGTAAGATGAAAAGATAAACGAAGCCGGTCTGCAATTGAAGTATTTTTAGAAAACAAATTATCTTTTGCAGCTTCTTCAAAACTGTGCGCTTTAAAAACTGTTTTATCAATTTTAAAATCTTTCATTGTTTAAAGTTAAACCAATTAAAACAAATTTGTTATTACCGGAAGTTCTGTAAATTTTAATTCACTTAAATATTTTCATCATATAATTGTAACAACTAATTTACTTACTACAAAGGACCAATGACTCCTGACTCCTGACTCCTGACTCATGACTCATAACTACAAACTGCACCACCAGCTCACTTATGTATCTCACTCGTAAAATGAAATTCAATATCCGGGTTATTGGTGCGCTCTGTATTTAAAAACCATTCGCTCTGTGCCAGGTAAACTAAATGACCGTCTTTATCTTCGGCAATATTTGCCTGTTTGTATTTGGTAAAATCTTCCAGCTTTTTAGGGTCGGTGCTGGTTATCCAGCAGGCTTTATAAAAAGGCAGGTTGTTCATTTGCACCGATGCGCCATACTCCTGTAGCAGGCGGTATTGAATTACCTCAAACTGCAGCTCGCCCACACAACCAATTATTTTTTTATTACCGCCAAACTGGGTAAACAACTGCGCCACACCTTCATCGGTTAACTGCAGCAATCCTTTTTCCAGTTGTTTTGTTTTCATCGGGTCTTTGTTAATTACTTCTTTAAATATCTCCGGAGAAAAACTGGGAATACCTGTAAAGAAAAATTTTTCTCCTTCTGTAAGCGTATCGCCTATTTTAAAATTTCCGGTATCAAATAAACCCACCACATCGCCGGGATAGGCTTCTTCTATTACATCTTTTTGGCGGGCTAAAAAACTGTAAGGATTACTAAAGCGCACATCTTTTTCCAGCCGCACATGTTTGTAATAAGTATTGCGTGCAAACTTTCCGCTGCATACCCTTAGGAATGCAATCCTGTCCCGGTGCTTGGGATCAAGATTGGCATGTATCTTAAAAATAAAACCACTAAACTTATCCTCTTCTGGTTTTATATCCCTGGTGGTGGTATGCCTGGGCCTTGGTGTGGGCGCTATCCTTATAAAAGCATCCAGCATTTCTTTTACCCCAAAATTATTTACTGCACTTCCAAAAAATACCGGTGCTGTTTTTCCTGCCAGGTAATCGGCTTCATTAAGTTCTGCATACACCCCATCAATCAGCTCCACATCTTCCCGTAAAATATCAGCATCCTTCTGGCCAATTTTTGCATTAAGAATGGGGTTGTTTAAATCGGTAATATTCAATACATCTTCGTCATTAGCTTTGGTGCCGGCAGTAAATAAAATAAGGCTTTTATTGTGCAGGTCGTACACCCCTTTAAAATCTTTTCCGCTGTTTATGGGCACCGTCATAGGGTGCAGGTTTATATGAAGTTCATTTTCTATTTCTTCTAAAAGATCAAAACGGTTTTTACCATCCCTGTCCATTTTATTAATAAAAACAATTACCGGTGTTTTACACATGGCTATTACTTCCATCAATCTTCTTGTTTGATCTTCTACCCCATTTACACTGTCTATTACGAGCACTACACTATCCACGGCAGTAAGGGTGCGGTATGTATCTTCAGCAAAGTCTCTGTGGCCGGGTGTATCCAGCAGGTTTACCAGGTGTCCGTCGTACTCAAAAGTCATTACGCTGGTGGCCACACTAATACCACGCTGGCGCTCTATTTCCATAAAGTCGCTGGTAGCATGTTTTTTTATCTTATTGCTTTTTACAGCACCCGCCGTTTGTATGGCTCCGCCAAAAAGAAGAAATTTTTCTGTAAGCGTGGTTTTACCGGCATCCGGGTGAGAGATGATGGCAAAGGTTTTACGCCTGTTTATTTCATTTATATACTTCATAAAGTGCGCAAAGATAGGGTAAGTCGGTCTTGTTCTTTTAATGGAAAATCTTAAATGGTCATTTGGTCAATGGTCAATCAATGCCGTTTACTTAAGAACAAATGTTCAAAAATCAATTTTCAATGCTCAATTTTCAATTATAAAAGGCAGGTGCATTTTCATTGAAAATTTTTTATTGAGCATTGAATATTGAGCATTATTTCTTTCCATATCTTAAGTTAACGACATTGAATGGTCAATGGGCAATTACAAATAAATATTCTCTTGACCTATTGACCTATTGACCATTGACTTTATTACACGTACAAAAAAAAGTGGCAGGCAATGTCTCATTGACTTAATGACTTATTGACCTTTCACCTTTCACCTTTCACCTTTCGCCACATCGGCATTTACAATTGCCGTTTTGCTGTTATCTTTGGCCCATGGCAAAAACGCTGAACATCTTAAGCAATTCTTTACGCCTTACCATACAGGAACTGAGGGTAAACAAATTACGCACAGCCCTTAGCCTTACCGGCGTAGCCTTCGGAATTTTTTGTATTATAGGCGTGCTGGCGGCGGTAAACAGCCTGGAAAGAAATATACAGAGCGAAGTAAAAAGCCTGGGCAACAATACTATTTACATAGATAAATGGGACTACAGCGGCGGGCCCGATCAGCCCTTCTGGAAATTTAAAGCCCGCCCGGTTATGAAATATGAAGAGGCACAAATGATAAGGGAGCGTGCCGTATTATTGGATGAAATTTCTTTTTTATTACAAACCGGTGCAAGTATTTCTCATAAAGATGATGTAATACAAAGTGCAGGTGTGTATGGCATAACAGAATCTCAAATGGCCATTCAGCCCATACAGTTTGCAGATGGGCGTTTTTTATCGCAGGTAGAATTTACCAATGGCAGTAATGTATGCCTGATAGGATTTACCAATGCAGAAAATCTTTTTGGCACAACAGCCCGTGCTTTGGGGAAACAGATAGATGTAAGAGGAAAAAAAGTAACTATTGTGGGTGTAATAAAAAAAGAGGGTAAAAATTTTATTGGATGGGATTATGATAACTGCATTATGCTGCCCTACAAATTTTGTAAACAGATATTTGACGAAAAAAATTCAAATCCTATTTTAATTGCAAAAGGAAAAGAAGGGGTAACCACTGCCGCTCTTAACGACGAGCTGGAAGGTATTATGCGGCAGATAAGGCAGCTGGGTCCCAGGGAGGATGATAATTTTTCTTTGAACAGTGTTGAGGCATTCAGCAAAGCCATCACCGGTTTTTTTTCGGTGCTTAATATTGTGGGTGCTATCATTGGCGGTATCAGTCTTATTGTGGGTTTGTTTGGTATAGCCAATATAATGTTTGTAACCGTTAAAGAAAGAACATCGGTTATAGGGCTTAAAAAAGCTATTGGTGCAAAAAGCAGCAGTATTCTTTTTGAGTTTTTGCTGGAAGCCATTATCCTTTGTTTTATGGGAGGCTCTGTTGGCCTGTTGTTTGTTTTTATCGGTACAAAAATTTCTTCTAAATTATTGGATTTTCCTATTTACATTTCTATACCCATGCTTATTACCACCATTATTGTGTGCCTGGTAGTTGGTATTATTGCTGGTATTTTTCCGGCATCAAGAGCAGCTAAGTTAGATCCTGTTGTGGCCATAAGGAGCTAACAACTTTCAAGAGGTTGAACATCTTTTAGTGCGACAGGATTTAATGTATCTTCGAACCTTTTAAAACATTCGACATTCAACATTCAACATTCAACATTCAACATTCAACATTCGACAAATCAACAAATCAACTTTGCCCACCACCATCCTTGCTATAGAATCTTCCTGCGATGAAACATCGGCTTCCGTTTGCAGAGACGGCATAATTTTATCAAACATAATTGCTACGCAAAAAGTACATGAGGAGTATGGAGGCGTAGTGCCCGAACTGGCCAGCAGGGCGCATATGCAGCATATTGTTCCGGTTGTGGATGCTGCTGTAAACAAAGCAGGAATAACCATTGCTCAAATTGATGGTATAGCTTTTACGCAGGCGCCGGGGCTTATAGGTGCATTGCTGGTGGGCGCACAGTTTGCAAAATCTCTGGCGCTGGCTTTGGATAAACCCTTAATAGCCGTGCATCATATGCAGGCACATGTACTGGCAAACCTGATAGAAGATCCCAAACCTGCCTTTCCTTTTTTATGCCTTACGGTAAGTGGCGGGCACACCCAAATTGTTTTGTGTAACTCGCCGTACGATATGAAAATACTGGGCCAAACTATTGATGATGCAGCAGGCGAAGCCTTTGATAAAAGTGCCAAACTGCTGGGCCTGCCCTACCCCGGCGGTCCGCTCATAGATAAATATTCCAGGCAGGGAAACCCGCTTGCCTATAAATTTACAGAACCAAAAATACCCGGGCTCAACTTTAGTTTTTCCGGCCTAAAAACTTCTATCTTATATTTTTTACAAAATGCCGGAACGGCCAATGTGTATAAAGAAGAATTTACAGCCACAGAAGAAGAGCGCAAAAAATTTATTGAAGAAAACCTTGCAGATATTTGTGCGTCTATCCAGCACCGTATCATCAGCATTTTATTAAATAAATTGATAAAGGCAGCAGAACTTACCGGCGTAAAAGAAATTTGTATTGCCGGTGGGGTAAGTGCAAACAGTAGCCTGCGCACAGGCATAAAAGAACTGGGTAATAAAATGGGTTGGAAAACCTATATTCCTCCTTTTGAATTTTGTACAGATAATGCAGGCATGATAGCCATAACCGGATATTACAAATACCTGGCAGCAGATTTTGCAGGGCTTGATATTATTCCAAGTGCCAGGGCCGAGTGGTGAATTAGGTGAAAGGTGAAAGGTGAAAGGTCGAAGTTCAATGCCTGCCCTACATTTTTGTAAGGGGTCAATTAATATATCATAAGTCAGTTGGTTTTTAAAATCTAAATTAATTTTTGTTATAAAAAATCTTAAACACCTTAAACGAACTTCATAAACGTTGAACCTCTTGAACCTTTGAAACCTCTTAAACCTTGCACCAGGCATGCGCAACTCCCATTTTTCTTTTAAACAATTTACAATAAACCAGGATAGCTGTGCTATGAAAGTGTGCACAGATGCATGCTTGCTGGGAGCATGGGTGGCTCATAAAATGAGGGGGTTAAACAGGGGCATTAAAAATATTTTAGATATCGGAACCGGCACCGGCCTGCTGGCTTTAATGCTGGCGCAAAAAACCAATGCAGCAATAGATGCCATAGAAATAAATAAGGACGCAGCGCAGCAGGCAAAAGAAAATTTTATGCTTTCGCCGTGGGCAGATAAAATACATATTCATCCTGCTGCCATACAGCAATTTGCTGCTTTTAAAAAATACGATCTCATCATCAGCAATCCACCTTTTTTTGAAGATGATTTGCGCAGCAATGATGCCCATAAAAATGCGGCAAAGCATGATACGGCACTTACTCTGCAGCAATTGATAGATGCTTTTAAACAACACTTAGCTGATGATGGATGTGCATTTGTACTGTTGCCCTATCACCGCACAAATTATTGTAAAGCCATTGCTGCAAATGCGGGCTTATTTGTAAATGAAATTTTGCTGGTAAAACAAAGTCCGCAACATCATTTTTTTCGCTCTGTAATTATGCTGGGTAAACAACAAAATAATTGTAAAGAAGAAATCATAATCATTCATGATGACAAGAGGAAATACACTGCAGAGTTTACCCACCTCCTCAAAGATTATTATTTAAAACTTTAATTTTTATTGAGTCATTTTTTCTTCTGCATAGGCACGCATGTATTCATATTCTGCAGTTAGTTTTCCATCTTTAATAATCGTAGCTTTTTTTATAATGTTACTATGCCCGGTAATTAAATCGGCCAGTACATGCTTAAGCAATTGCTCGCCAAAATACCTGCTGGCATCCCTTGGCAATTCATTAGGCAGGTTTCCTACCGCCATAATATCTACCGAGCCTGGGAGGTAGGGCGCTGTTTTTATAAAAGTTTTTTTATCCACGCCATACACAGGATCGGCAATGGTACTATCGCCCAGGTTGCAGGGTACAGAGCCATTTTTATCATCGGTAATATCTGCAATGGTTTGTATTTTAAAACCAGGTTTAGCCAAATCTTCCAAAGTAAAAAGGCGGGGAATATTTTTTTCCCAGTACACCCCATTCATAAGTATATCTGTATGCGGCAGGTATTTTTCAAATACACAATTATATTCGTTTGCATGGTTATGAAAATGATCCCTGCTGTAAGCCGTTCCATTTTTTGGTTTATACAGGTCTGCTCCTTTAAGGTGCACATACACGGGGTATACAAAGTCTTTTTTTAAAAAATCTTCAGGCTCCACTTCATGTATACCCATAAGGTTCATAATATCCAGCACGCCATGCGCTACCCTGCCGCTGCCGGTAACGGCAATTTTAATATTCGGAATTTTTAAACCAAAATAAGTATGAATTAAATGCTGAAAAGTTTTGGTAGAATTTACCCTGTCTAAATGATACGCCCCTGTTCTGTTTCCATAAGCCATTATACCATTGTGAGCACCCACCACACCCGCAAAAAAACCAAAGCCAATAATTCTTGCGCCGTCTTCATGCTCCAGGCACTCATAATCTATAAGTGTAATATTTTTTGCTATTATGGCCTGCAGCAGTTGCTGGTTGTATGGCTGCATTTTTTTTGTATGTGAAAAAAACAGGTAAGTTTTTCCGGGTATCAGCATATCTACGGGCACTTCTTTTATACCCAGTAAAATATCGCATTCGTCCAGGTTTTCTTTTACTTCCACTCCTGCCGAAATGTATTCCTTATCGCTGTAGCAGCGGGTTTGGCTGTGCTGCACTATTACTGTAATATCTGTGCGGTTTTTCAACATCCATTTGCATTGTGCCGGGGTAAGTGCAACCCTGTTATCTGATGGCACTTTGCCTTCCCGTATTAATCCTATTGTAAGCATGCAATCTATTTTAATACCGGCAATTTACATTTTACATTTTATAAAGGGGATGTTACATTTGCAGTATGAATTATTTCGAATTATTTGGGCTACCTGTTTTGCCCAGGATAGACAAAACATTGCTGGCTCAAAAATATTTTGCATTGCAAAAAAGCAACCATCCGGATTTTTTTACGCAGGATACAGAAGAAGCCCGGGAAGAAGCCCTGCATCAATCGGCGGCTATAAATAAAGCTTTTTCCATTTTTCAAAATGAAGATAAAACCATTGAATATTTTTTGCAGCTTAAAGCCATTGTTGAATCCGATGAAAAATACCAGTTGCCTCCTGCTTTTTTAATGCAGATGATGGAGCTGAATGAAACCCTTACCGAAAAAGACGGGGTAACTGTAGCAGCCGAACTGGCCGAAATAGAAAAAACACTTTTGGAGGAAATAAAACCTGTACTGGATAACTATACCTCCAACACTGATGCTGCAGCCATGGAAAAATTAAAAGCATATTATTATAAGAAAAAATATTTGAAGCGTATTTTGGAAAGGTTGGGTGATTAATGTAATATTGCCGTCCTGTGGAAGAAGGTTCAAGAGGTTCAAGAGGTTCAAGAGGTTCAAGAAGTTCAAGAGGTTTCAAGAGGTTTCAAGAGATTCAGGGGTTCCAAAAGTTTCAGGGGTTTAAAACGTTGAACTTTTGAACATTAAACTTTTGAACATAAAGAGGCCCATGTGGCGGAATTGGTAGACGCAGCAGACTCAAAATCTGCCATTCGCAAGGATGTGCCGGTTCGAGTCCGGCCCTGGGCACTTGATTCTCAATTAGTAATAAAAGCCAGTTAATTCTGGCTTTTATTATTTGCAAACAATTTGCAAACAAGTGCTATTTTAAGTTGCCAAACTGATTTTTATACAAATGTTTAGAATGGAAAAGAACTTTAATAATATAAAGGTATTAAACATTCCCAAATTCTTTGGCAAAAGAAATTAACAAAAAAATCTGGTGACCAGGCCTGCGTTTTTTGAAACTTTACACCACAGCTTTTTGAAGCTGATGAAATTTAGGAGTAAGGCTCAGCCGTCCTATTTTCTTTTCTCGTATGTAATTCAATACTTCTTCTTTATCAAAATAGACTCTTCCCCGCTGCTTATGAGATGGCAACCCTCGTTTTATCCAATCAGTAAGTGTTACCAATGAAACTCTGAGAAATTTTGCAATCTCTTTACGGCTTAGCAATGCTTCCTCTTCATTGGAGTTAATTTGTACTGCCTGATTTGCTTCCTGCATACATTCTTTAACTGCTTCCTTTACCCATTTCTTAAAATCGCTTTCGCTAAGAATGATTACGTTTTCCATAACTTACTTTTCATTTTCACAGTTTACTAAAATTACCTTGCTTTTAGTGTACCCATTTGTGGAAGGTTGATAACGGATATAACCGTATTCGTTCAAATTATTCATGCACTTATTGTATGTATAACGGGCATTAATTTTTGCAGCTTTCATAATCACAGCCCTTTCAATTGAAAATGGATTTCTACCACCGGTCAGATTCCATTGTTGCAACAAAGCCATGTAAAGACTGATGTGAGTGGTGCCAATTCTTACATCATCTTCAATGGCTTCATAAAATCCGGATAATGGTGGAAATAATTCCATAGCTTCTTAAGAAGTCGTTGCTTTATGTTTCTTAGTTCTTGCACCACCATTTAATCTTTTCTTTTTCAACAATCCGCTGCCCGAAGAACTATTGCTTTCTTCATCCTGTTCTCCTTCGCTTTGATTATCTGCCTGCTTTCTTTTAACCTGCATCTGTTTTTCCAACTTACGATTTTGCAAAAAACGATAAGCTTCATCTACTGATATGCCTGGCTGTCCTTCGGAACAATAAAACCGTTGGCTGATTTCTGCTTTACTTTTTGTTTGACTAATGTTATCAAATATTTCAAAGTAAGTTGAAGTTCAGACTTTTAAAAAAGACGGATTTTATTCTGCCAGAATGAATCAAGGAAAAGCAGATTTCATAAAGACACTATCTGACTCAGAAGTAAAACCTTTTCTAAACTTTTTAAATTTGAAAGCTGAAGACAAATATGAGGATTTCCCTTGTGACGTAATATCGACAGGATTACCTTATTTGATTTTACCTGTTAAACCATCTGCTTTAAGTAAAGTAAAAGTTTCAATAACGGAATTGGAAAATAAATTATCAGAAGTTGGAGCGAAATTTTTCTTTGTGTTAGACGTAGAAAATAGACAAGGTAGAACTTGGGATAATTTAGGCTTAGTAGAAGATATAGCCACAGGAAGTTCAGCAGGACCAGTTGGTGCATACTTAGTTAAAAATGGCATTGAAAATTATAATAAAGAGATTATACTAAAGCAGGGTGAGTTTTTGGGAAGACCAAGCAGGTTGAAGGTTTTTGTAACAAAAGAAAAAGAAATGATGGGTGATATATTTGTTGAAGGAGATGTTTGTAAAATTGCAATTGGAGAATTGACAGATTAAAAGAAAAACTGTCACCAACAACAACATGGCATAGTGTAAAATGAATCTCAAAACATTGTTATAAACCTGCTTAATTCATCTTCACGTTCCCGTAACCAAAAAAGTATCATCTCTGCTTTTGGGGTCAGGTTTTTTAATTCAATCAGTTTGATATTCATATTTACGCCACGCACAGAAGATATGGGTTCAAACGAAATGCCAAGGCCAGCTTCTACCAGGCGCAGTACACTTATAGCGTGTGTTGCTTCATGCTCCACTTTTGGCTTGAAGCCATATTCCTGGCACATATGCAGTATTGCTTCAACATACCCAATGCCGGTAGCAAGTTGAGGTAAAATAAATGTTTCATTTTTTAAGACGGATAAATCAGTGAATTTCTTTTTTGACAAAGGATGATTACTGGGCAGAACCAACACAAAGTTTTCTCTGTATAAAATTTTAGAGTTGATTTCAGAAGGTAGCAGGATATTTGGGGCAATACCAATGTCCGTTTTTCTCGTCAGCATCATTTCAATTTGTTGAAAGTTGGATGTTTCCTGTACTATAGTTTTCAGGCTTGGCCATTTGTGTTTCACTTTAATTAAAAAAGAAGGCACCACTGAGTTCATTGCAGAGCTTGCATGTGTAACCCGTATTTCTCCAGCTTCACCCCGATGCATTTGTGCAGTTTGAATAATTGCTTTATTTAAATCCTGTAAAACTCTGTTCGCCTCTTTTTTAAAAAATATACCTGCTTTAGTTAAAGTAACAGTTCGTTTAGTCCTGTTAAACAACAAAGCACCCACCTCAGTTTCCAGTAATTGTATTTGCCTGCTTAAAGCCGGTTGAACAATATTGATTTGCTCCGCAGCTTTTCTAAAGTTGAGCGTTTCGCACAAAAGCAGGAAATTTTTTATTTGTTGAATATCCATTTTAATCAAAAAAAGTTATCAATTAATCAAAATTAGGTATTTTATTTTATCAGAAAAACAAACTTGCTTTGCTAAAACAATTTCCAAACAGTAATGTGTATATCAAAAGAAGACCTGCCGGCACTAATTCTTGTTGACATTCAAAAAGCTTTTGACAATATTGAATATTGGGGAGGGCAACGGAATAATCCTGCTGCAGAATTAAGGGCAAGTGAATTGCTTAAACTATGGAGGGCACACAATCTTCCTATTTTTCATATTCAGCATTGCTCCTCCAATCCAACTTCTTTACTTCATGAAACAAAAGCCGGTAACGCATTTAATGATATAGTAACTCCTGTTGAAGGCGAATCTATAATAAAGAAAAAAGTAAACAGTGCTTTCATTGGCACAGAATTGCAAACACAACTTGACAGTGCTAAAATTACAACACTTGTAATTGTTGGCTTAACAACTGACCACTGTATTTCAACAACTACAAGAATGGCAGGGAACTTAGGCTATGAAACCTATCTTGTTTCTGATGCAACAGCCACCTTTAATAAAAAAGGGGTTGATGGAAAAAATTATTCTGCCGAACTTATTCATGAAACTGCATTAGCAAGTTTGCATAAAGAGTTTGCAACAATTGTAACAACAGATTTTATAAAACAAAAGATATGCTGAAAAACTTATTTAAAACCTGCTTGTTGTTTTTGTCCTTGCACCTTGGTTTCGTCAGTATGGTTAAGGCACAATTATTAACCACACTCCCTCGTGGAGGTAATAAAAGGGCAACTGTAAGTGAGCAGGTAGGTATTTCGGATATCATCATTCGTTACAGCCGGCCTTGTGTTAAAAAAAGGGATGGACATATCTGGGGTGAACTTATACCCGTTGGTTTTACAGACCTTGGGTATGGTGCTAAGAAACCAACTCCATGGCGTGCTGGAGCGAATGAAAATACAACCTTTGAATGTTCAACTGATATTAAAATTGAAGGACAAGATTTGCCAGCCGGTAAGTACGGATTTTTTATTGCATACGCTGCCGATGAATGCACCATTATCTTCTCAAAAAATTCAACTTCGTGGGGGAATTTTTTTTATGACCCTACTGAAGATGTTTTGCGGGTAAAAGTAAAGCCGGTAAAAACCGATAAAAGTGTGGAGTGGCTAAAATATGAATTTGCCGAACAAACCTTATCGAATGCGATTGTACAATTACAATGGGAAAAACTGATGATACCTTTTAAAATTGAAGTGGATGTTAATAAAACACAGATAGCATCTTTCAGAAAAGAATTGCGTGGAGATAAAGCTTTGCCGGGATTGTGGCAAGGATGGAACCAGGCTGCTGCCTATTGTGCGGCTAATAATACCAATTTGGAAGAAGGGTTAATGTGGGCCGATAGTGCTATAAGTTTTCGTTTTGGTGGAAGTACAACCTTTAGTCCATGGCAAACAAAAGCTGCTATATTAGACAAACTGGGGCGAAAATCTGAAGCAGGTGAGATAATAAAAAAAACACTTCCGTATGCCGACGAATTTGAGGCATACAATTATGGTATTGGTTTAGTTGAAGCAAGGCGGTCAAGAGAGGCATTCGAAGTATTCAAGATGAATTATGCAAAGTTTCCAAATTCATTTTTTTCGCTTGTAGGTATGGCAAGCGGATATTCAGCTATAGGTGATTATAAAAAAGCACTTGAATATGCACAAAAAGTGCTGCCACAGGCCAGGGGTGGAAATAAGCTTGAACTTGAAAAAAATATAAAAGATTTACAAAATGGTAAGGATATGAATAACAATTTATTAATAGAACTTCCAAAACATAAAATTATGAATGACGAAAATAAAAAAATGATGCTTGCGCAACAAAAAGCAATTGAACTATTTAATATAGTTGAACAAAGAGGATTGATAAAAGCAGGTAAAACAGAACAACAACTTACAGATGAAATTGTACAAATTGCCAAAGATGAATTTGGCGTTACAAAACATTGGGGCAAAAAAATTGTAAGAACAGGCGTTAATACTTTACAATCTTACAGTGCCGATCCACAAAACCTGGTAATAAAGTATGGAGATATTTTGTTTTTTGATTTTCATCCCGTATTTAACGAATGGGAAGCAGACCTAGGACGAACTTATGTTTTAGGAAATGATCCTTTAAAATTGAAAATAAAAAAAGATGTAGAAGCTGCCTGGCAAGAGGGAAATGAGTGGTATGCAAAACAAACTAAACTTACTGGTGCTCAATTTTTTGAATACGCTACCAATCTTGCAAAACGTTATGGCTACGAATTTGGCAATGCTATAGCTGGTCACATCATTGGCAAATATCCACACGAACAACCCGATGACCCCAATGATTTGTGTTTAGATGTACACCCCAACAATCATACTGATATACTTCAGTTAGATAAATACGGAAACAAAAGACACTGGATTTTGGAGTTGCATTTTGTAGATAGAAAAAATAATATTGGTGCTTTCTTTGAGCAATTGCTGGAAACTGAATAGAACAAAGATTCCCAAAAAACGACTGCTTATAAAGCAAAACGTTGAATCCTTTTGTCTGCCTTTTTACATACATGGATACCTAAGTCCGAATTGAGGCTCAGACAATTATTAATCACATAAAAAAATGAAAAAATGAAAAATATGTTAAGCAAAATAATAAGTGTATCGCCTGGCAAACAATAATTATACCTTACAAAAAGTAAAATGAGTAACATACCATTTCAAACTATTGATTGGACAACTATTGAGATAGTTGAATACAAAGGAGAAACAGGAATAGCCAATTGGCAAACATTACAATTTGGTGGACTTAGAATTAGGTTGGTCGAATATTCAAATGGATATTCAGCAGACCATTGGTGTCAAAAAGGACACATCGTTCATTGTTTAGATGGAGAATTTATTAGTGAACTTGGCACAGGAGAAAAAGTAAAATTATCAAAAGGTGAGACCTATGTTGTTTCTGACGAACTCAGTTCTCATCGTTCACTTACCGAAAATGGAGTTAGACTTCTTATTATTGACGGAGACTTTTTGAAAAATCATTAGTTATAAAAAAGTAAAATATAGATAATTTAGAAATGGTTCATAAAAAAAAGATTTTAGCAATAATTGGAAGTACAAGAGCAAACTCTTCAAATTTGAACTTGTTGAAAAACATGTAGAATTAACTACAGACATTTTTGAATTTACATTATTTGAAAAATTATCTGAATTACCATCAGAGTAAATATATACCGATATGAAACCTGCGTTCATTTTATTATTCCTTCTTTCATCACAGTTGCTTTTATTAGGACAGGGTACTAAAATTACCACCAAGCAATATAAAGAAGATTTCAATTATTTCTGTACAAGCATCAATGACGAGTATTGCTATTTTGAAAAAAAGCAAATAAACTGGCAGGTTGTAAAAGAAATATATTCACGAGCTGTTGATACCATCACAACCCGGGATGAATTTGTAACTATTTTAGAAAAAGCATTTAATGAAATTTATGATCATCATGCTGGTTTAAACACCAATACTGATAATTCTCAAAGGCTTGTACCTTCCGGTACTGATATATGGGCAGAGTACATAAATGGAAAACCAATTATTACAGAACTTAGAAGAGGCTTTGGTGCTGAGGCTGCCGGAATTGTTGCCGGTATGGAAGTTGTATCCGTAAACAACATTCCGGTTGAATCAGCCATTATAGAATTTCTTCCTAAGGCACTAAAGCCTGTTACAAATGAAGCCAAAAATTTTGCACTTAGGTTGTTACTTGCAGGAAATCATATTCATCCCAGACAGTATAAATTAAAATACCAGGAAAAGGAAAAAGAATATTTTCCTGATAAGAACGGTTTGGGATTAGAACACATAAAGTATGCTGCTAAAATCGAAACAAAACTTATTGGCAACATCGGCTATATTAAAATTAATGATTGCCTTTACAATAATGAATTGATTGCTGCTTTTGACAGCATCATGAAAACTTTAAAAAATACGCAATCACTTATCCTCGATTTCCGTGAAACCCCAAGCGGAGGTAATACTTCTGTTGCCAAAGCAATTATAGGTTGGTTTATAAACGAAGAACATTTTTATCAAAAACATGAATACTATGCAGAAGAAAAAAGCAGCGGCATTAAAAGAAGTTGGGTAGAAATCGTTTCTCCCCGAAAAGACAAATACTATAGCAAACCATTGGCTATTTTGTGCAACCACTGGACAGGCAGTATTGCAGAAGGTATTGTGATTGGTTTTGATGCGCTCAAAAGACCAGGGACTAAAATTATTGGAACGGAGATGGCCCGGTTAAATGGAGCAGTATATACTTTTGAGATGCCCAATACTAAAATACGCTTCACATTTCCTAATGAAAGGTTGTATCACATTAATGGATTACCCAGGGAACAATATTCCCCCCCGGTATTTATTGACTGGCGAAAAGGAGAAGGAAAACCCGGTGCAGATATATTTATGATAAAAGCCCTGCAATTTTTTAAAATAAATAAATGATGAATTTTTCAAGTGAGAATTGTGGTATCGCTATGGTTACACTCACTTTAAAGCAACCGGTAATTTTGTTTTAAAATTTTGAAATCAATACCATTATTAAAATTATCTGTAAAAAAACTGAAAATGGTAAATCTTTATGCTGCAATAAAAGACAGTAATTTATTTCGTAAAATGGAAGTAAGCGAACTGCTGTTTGTAGAATATACCGGTATGAAGAAAGAAAATAAAATTTCTTTTTGCAAATACTACCGGGTTAAAAAAATACCCCTTTTCGGTAGAAAAATCAACAGCCAGTCAGTTATAACCCCTGGCTTTTAAGTAAAGGCATTCAATTAAGTGATTTTTATTTTTGCCAAATAATTATTAAACCATAAAAATGAAATAATATGAATCCAAACAAAGCATTATGGGAGAAAGGAGACTTCACCCAAATCGCCAAAACAATGAGAGAAAGCGGTGAGGCACTTGTTGCCAAACTGGGTATTACCAAAGGGCTTAACGTTCTTGATCTCGGATGCGGCGATGGCACCACCGCAATACCTGCAGCAAAACTCGGGGCCAATGTATCAGGTGTTGATATAGCAATAAATCTTGTTGAAGCCGGAAACAAACGGGCAAAAGCAGAAGAGCTTACGAATTGCAACTTTCAGGAAGGTGATGCAACAGATTTACATGAATTGAAGGACGGGAGTTTTGACCTTGCTGTAAGTATTTTTGGTGCAATGTTCGCACCAAAGCCATTTGATGTAGCTAAGGAAATGGTACGTGTTACCCGTGTGGGTGGAAGGATTGTTATGGGAAACTGGATACCGGGAGACCCAACACTGGTAGCGCAAATATTAAAAATCTGTTCTGCCTATACACCTCCGCCGCCAGAGGGTTTTATTAGCCCTATGTTGTGGGGCATGGAGAACCATGTTACAGAACGTTTTGCTAACGCCGGTGTGCCAAAAGAAAACATTTTATTCATTAAAGACACGTTTACATTTAACGCTCCCTATGCTGCATCAGAACTTGTGAATACTTTTAAAAACTACTATGGCCCCACCATGAATGCTTTTGAAGCAGCAGAAAAAAACGGCAAGGCTTTGGATATGCAACATGAATTGGAAATTTTATTTAACACCCAAAACAAAAGCACCGATAAAAATACCACCTCCATATCAGCTACTTTTTTAAGGGTAACGGTTATGCTTTAAAAAAACAACGAATTATTATGGCTACCAATGCGAAAAATAAAACGAAGCTCTGAATAAATGGAACCAGTAACTGAAAGGGTTGGGGATTAACAAAAAAAATTATGGAATAAAATTTCTTTTCCAACGGTTTTTACAATTGTTGAAGAGAAGGCTATAAAAATATTGTGCTCAGGGAAAATTATAAATTAGGAATCTTTCATCATTAAATGTGGAATACCGCTGTCACCAAATAAGATTAGTGATTACAATTTTGTAACTATTGAAAAGTAATAGAACTGAAAATTAAATGAATATTTTGATTACCGGAAGCATTACTGGTGTTTAGATTGGTTGCATTGTTAGAGAAGGCAAACAATATTTAAAAGCGGAAAGAGCAGTATAAAAAATTTAAATTGATAAAGATTATTTTAAACCATAGAAATCCAGAAGCAACGAATGTCGGTGGCAGATTTAAACAAACATGATAAATTTATGAAGGCAATAATACTAAAAGAATATGGAGATACCGGCCATTTTGAAATGGCAGATTTACCAATTCCCAAAATCCGAAAAGGAGAAATTAGAATTAAAATAAAAGCTATATCCTTTAACCTGGTTGACTATCAAATAAGGAGAGGATTGCCGGAAGGCAGATTGGTAACATCAAACATTTTGGGAAGAGATCTATCCGGTATAGTTGATGAAGTAGAAGAAAACATAACTGAGTTTAAAAAGGGAGATGAAGTTATTTGTTATGTTTGTAATCTCGCAAGCAGCGGTACTTACACAGAATATATTTGTGTGCCCTCAGAATTAGTTGCGAAAAAGCCGGTTTCTTTATCACATGAGCAAGCAGCATCAATTCCTGTTGCTGGTATCACTGCCTGGATGACTCTGATTAAAACAAAACCCCACAAATCAAAATCTATTTTTATAGCCGGCGGGGCGGGAGGCGTAGGGAATTTCGCTACTATGTTTGCAAAACAGTGAGACCTTCAAAACATAGTGACAACTGCAGGCAATGATAAAAGCCTAAACTATCTGGTTCAAAATCATTAATTAAAAAAAGAACAAATCATTAATTATAAGGATGACGATTTTATTAAAAAAGCCATTAAAAGAAATGGCGGATATTTTGACATTACTTTAGACCTTGTTGGAGGAAAAATGCTCTCGGCCTGTTGTGAGCTTCTTGCAATTGATGGTAATTTAGCTTCTGTCACAGACCCGCCTGATAAAAATGGTTTTGAAATATTATTTCAGAAGAATGCTTCATTTCATTCTATTGGAGCTAATGCTTATTCACTTTAAGTTTTTACTGCCAAATAAACTACAACACTAATGCGTAACCTGGATGAAATAATACATACCGTTAATAACATGTACAGCAAAGGGGAGACCACAATGTTTATGCTAAAAGATGAAAAAGGTGGGCTTATACGTGTGAATACTGCTGCAGAAAAATGGTATGTAGTTTTGAACGGAATCTTTTGTAATGTTAGCCACGATCTGCATTTTACGGCAGGCAGGAACACGCCGTTTATCATGATGTATTTTCAGCTAAAGGGCACATCCACATTTGCCACAGGTACCAATGTTAGTGTAACCGGTCAGGTGCATAGCCTCAATTATCTACCTGCATTCAAATTCAATACCTGCATCAGGAAGAATACTTCGGAAGAATTTTTTTGTGTAAAAGTATTTCCGGAACTGCTACTGCAGCAAATGCAGAACGACGATGAAAATAACCCGCTGGCTAACTTTTGCAAACGAAAAGATCCTTTTGTTACACTTGATATACCGCAGGTAATAAAGCCGGTTATATACCAGTGCATCCATGACTACCTCAATTGCCCCTACACAGGAGTGTTAGGTACTGCCTATAAAGACAATATTATTCTCAACCTCTTTATTCACCAACTGGCCACTTTTACGGGAGCCGAGCTTGAAACCGGAGATACCAGTGCCGGGCACAGCAGAGCCGATATTGATTTGCTGAACGACATTAAAACTTATCTCGATCAGCATTATCTTGAAGTAGTTTCAATGCAACAGCTTACCCGTAAGTTTTATATCAACAGTTTTAAATTAAAGCATGGTTTTAAGCAGCTCTTCAATAATTCTGTAATGAAATATGTTGATGAACATAAAATGAACTATGCCAGAACAATGCTGCAGCAGGGCAGGCTAAACGTATCAGATGTGGCAGATGAACTGGGGTATAAGCATTACAATAATTTCAGCACCGCCTTTAAAAAACGATTTGGATATTCTCCTACAGCAGTACAATCCTGAACAGCTATCCGTTGCCCTGCAAGAAAATACCTTTTGCATATATTAAAATACTTTTTGCAGAACTGCTTTGCGCTAATACAGGCGTTCTTTTGTATTCTGAAATTTAAAACAAAAATTATGGAACAAAAAAACACAAAAGCAGCATCATTGCTGCAAAAGGAAAAAGCAGTCAGCAAATGGCTGACATTATTAAAGCTGTTAAGTTGCCTGGGCATTATGCTGGTTAGCGTTTCTTTCACAGCTTGTAAAAAGAACCCGGCAGACCCGAAACCGGGCAATGTATTTCCTGCATTTTCAAACAAAGTGATACTGGACTGGAATGCCACTGCATTGAGCGCAATGGAAGCACCCAACTACCAGCATGTGCTTTTAGCATCAAGGCTTTACACAATGGTACACATTGCACAGTATGATGCGCTCAATTCAATTAAACCAGTGTATAAAAAGTACTGTGGCACTACAGGAGATGCAGCCGCACACCCGGTAGCGGCAGCCGCTGTAGCAGCATATACTGTACTGCTTCATGAATTGCCAGCAAAAAAAGCAATGCTTTATAGCCAGCTTACAAAATCAATTGATACTATTGTAGATTTGGTTGCCAAACAAAAAGGCATTACACTTGGCCAGCAATGCGGCAATGCCATTATTGACCTCCGGAAGGATGATGGTGCCTCTCAGGATCCTGTCGGAGTTATTGCACCATCAGCAGTTCCCGGTGTGTACCAGGCAGTGCCGCCATTCAATTTTGTATTTGCGCCTTTCTGGAAAACAATGAAGCCTTTTGGGTTGCTTCAACCTCAGCAATTTCGCTCAGTGCCATACCCGGCTTTGGAAACAATAGCTTATAAAAAAGATTTTGAAGAAGTAAAAACAATGGGTGAAAAAAACAGCCTGCAGCGTACAGCAGAACAAACATTCTATGCCAGATTTTGGTATGAGTACGCTGAAATTGGCTGGAACCGTATTGCATCGGTAGCTGCCGGTAAAGAGAAAACCGATTTGCTTACAACAGCCCGTTTATTCGCTATGCTCAATATAACGCTGGCCGATGCCTACACTGCTGGATGGGATTCAAAATTTTATTATAATTTCTGGAGACCTTACACTGCCGTTGTAAACACATCGGTAACCGGTGGAGGCAACCCCCACTGGGAGCCGCTGATGCCCACACCCCCGGTACAGGATTACCCATCCACACATAGTATACTGGGTAACGCCGGTGCCACGGTGCTTACCTATTTTTATGGTGACAATTACGCCTTTGCAACTACTTCTACATCTTCTGCCATACCGGATGCAGCAAGAAGTTTCAAAAGTTTTTTCAGCGCTGCTGATGAAAATGCAGATTCAAGAGTGATGGCGGGGCTTCATTTTCGTTTCTCCTGCAAAGCAGGTCAGGCAATGGGGAATAAAATCGGAAAGTGGATGATAGAAAATACATTGATGAGAGCAAAATAATAACAAGCTCCTGTTAGATATTTGCCGGCATCCCTGTATTAAGGGGTGCTGGCTAAAAGATACAGAAATGCTATCATCTTTTATTCAGTCAGCTTAATCATTTACTAAATAAAAGCAGTTAAAATTATTCTCTTTTAAGTGATGTCAGCTCCCGGCAGCAATAATATTATTAACACAAAAAAATTATCAGCATGACAAAAAAAATATTAACAACAAAGTTCAATTATAGTATACCATCAGAGGAACTTAAAAAAATAATGTCTTCAGTGGCAAGTGAGTTTTCAGCAATCCCTGGCTGTTGCTGGAAAATATGGGTTATTAATGAAGATCGCAGGGAAGCGGGTGGTGTGTACCTGTTTGAATCGGCTACGGAATTGGAGCAGTATCTGAACAGTAGCCTGTTTGCGTCAGTGGGAAACAACCCGGCTTTCAACAATTTGCAGACCAGTACATTCGGTGTTTCCGAAGCAGCAAGCGTAATAACAGGTGCACCGCTGATGAAATGGATGTTTAACCCCTTTAAAAAATGAATACCAACAAATATCTTTCAAACCTTACTCCGCTTCGTGGTATTGCTGCTTTGCTTACTGTTCTCTTTCATGTTGACATTATTCTTTCTGTTTTTGGCGGACACCTGGTATATGCGGAGGTTTCATCTATTCTAAACCGCATGTACTTAATGGTTGACTTCTTTTTTGTACTGAGTGGTTTTATAATGTGCTATGTATATGCCAAAAAATTTGAGGGCCCAGTTAAAGGACAGGACTTTAAAAAATTTACAATTGCCCGTTTAGCCAGGGTATATCCATTGCACCTGTTTTCATTATTATTAACTACGTTGTTTTTGTTTCTGCTGCATCAATGGGGTGCAAAGGTTTCTCCAATTTTAGATGGCGAGAATTCAGTTTATTCCTTTATCACGAATCTGTTTTTGCTCCATTCGATGAACCTTCATCAATGGTTTACTTTTACCCATGCTTCCTGGAGCATCAGTACTGAATGGTGGATGTACATGCTTTTCCCATTCTTAGTCAGCCCATTTATGAAATTATCAAAACCCGGCAGGTTTGTTATTTTAGCTTTCTGTATTGTGGGGTATTTAGTGATTGGATATGTGCTGGTTCCATTGGTAACAGTTCCCGATGCAAGCTTCCACAAGGTTGCTCCCTTCAGTTTGAATGTGGCTTATCAATTTGGCTTTTTCCGGTGTATGTTTGGCTTTGTAACAGGCATGATGGTTTATTTTGGATACAAGGGGAACTGGAGCAAACCATTGTTCTCTTCAGGCTATACTTTTTTAGTGCTTACAACAGGCCTTGCCTTATGTCTGCATTTCGCAGTATTTGATCTTTTTACTGTTTTACTTTTTCCATGTATCCTTTTATCTGCGGCTTATGGTAACAAAAATCTCAACAGCATGCTGGCATTAAAACCACTTCAAAAATTGGGCGACTGGTCTTTTTCCATTTATCTTATTCATCAACCTTTTTTATATCAGGGGGCAGCACTTATGGCAAACCCGGATAAAACTGGCATCACAATTCCAAAGATGGGTATGCTTATTAGTTGGTTAACCTGTTTAATATTTGTTGTTTTTATCTTATTCATTTCTTATCTCTCCTATCGTTTTATAGAAGTGCCAGCGAGAAATTTCATCAATGTAAAGTGGGGCACACAAAAAGCTTATTATACTTAAGTGTAGGCAGACGGTGTTTATGTTTCCTTTTATAAATTGGTATAAAATATCCGGCGGCAAATATTGGCTTAGTTTTGATAGAAAAAATGCCTTATAAAATACAGTGATAGCCTAAGGAGTTTCTTCCTTCAAATCCTGTTGATAGGCAAATTAAGTGGCTGAACCTTACTACACACAATAAAAGTTTTATGAAGAATCAGCTCATATTTGATACACCATCGGTTGACCATATTTTAGAATATAATAGTAAATTATAATGAAGGCTATAATACTAAACAAGCACGGAGGTATTGATAATTTTAAAATGGCTGAGATACCAATCCCCTTACTCAGGAAAGGGGAGGTCAGGATAAAAATAAAAGCTATGTCTTTTAATCCTGTTGATTATCAAATCAGGAAGGGCATGCCAGAGGGTAAATTTGTAACCTCAGAACTCCTTACCTATCGCAAAAATACTTGCTTTAATTTTTAAAAATCATCCTCAGATCGGTACCAGGGAAAATTGTTTCGGTTTGATTTAATTCGGCGCATAATTGGGTCATGGCTTCATTGTATCTGGGTGTGGACAAACCAGCTAATTTTATGGTAAGCGTTTTTTGATCTGCTGATGGTATCAGATCTGCAGGTGTATTGAAGAGCTGTTTTATGAGCATTCGTTTTTCATTTTTTTCTTTGTAAAAAAATGGTGCTGCCATTTCTGCCAATGCGGTCTCTGCCCGGTAACAAATCATCTTTATTACATTCATAAATAATTTACTTTCCGGCTTAAGTTTGTTAAACCTTTTGGCATCCGGCATTTCTTTTAGCGTGATCTTATTAGGTATATCCACTCTTTGATTTACCCAAATTTGTTTGTCCGCTTTTAATTTTGTGATCAGTGCTGTTGTCTTTATTTGTTGTGCTGTAAATACGGGCAGGTGATCGAGGTTTTCGGTATTGACCTGTTCAATGAGTGTATAAAGTTTTGCTTCCTGGCGTTGTATTTTTTCGCTGATCTTTTTTATTTTGTACGTTATTTTCCGGTACTCAGGATTTACTATTTTTTTGTTTTCATCAATACTTTGCGTACCATATTCCACCATTTTATCAAAGTCATAATCGGCTATCAGGTATTTAATCCCGCCCAAAGCGGGACTCCTGGCTCCAGCGGCATTTTAGAGGCTGTTTGAGTAAGTGTTATGTCAGCATTGGTGGTAATGATAGCCGTTTGATGCCCGCCTTCATTGAGGCATCGTATCTCCCGGAAAGGATGCCCGCCAAGCTGCACCGGCTGCTCGTAAAGCAGTAGCGTAACGGTATTGCTAAGTATCTGTACATCATATTGTTTAAAAAGATTTTCTTCCCAT
>JAYVGA010000167.1:0-8906 GCA_043772635.1 Chitinophagaceae bacterium | reverse complement strand
TGTGTTTTTATTTTTACTGTTTACGTTGGCATTGCCTTTTAAATTATTTGGATTACTGACCGGGTTGTTATTATTTATAACTAAGTCAGTGGCAGCTTTGCGGCGCCAGTTGTCTAAATTAATCCGGTTGCCCCATTTGCTTTTAAAATCACTAAAGCCCCTGGATTTAAGAGAGCTGTTATTAAAATACCATTCACCCTTGCTGCTGTTGGCTGCAAAAAGATCAGTTTGCTGCTGGTTATTATTGCCAAACGGAATAATATTACCTCCGGAACTGCCATCATCTTTAAATCCTTTTTCCTTACGTAATTTCCTTACTAATTTTTTAATGTAGTCATCTCTTGCTGCAGGTTGCATGGCAACAATAAGTTGCAGGCTGTCTTCTCTTTCTATATTAGTGATGGCTTCAGCTATTTTAATTAATGCATTTTTTCTTTCCTGAATCAGTGCAATACGTTTTTCTAAAATAGAATCGGAACCCGATTGCAAACTATCGTACATAGCCGCAGCAAGCCGGTATTGCTTACGGTCGTAGGCTATATCGCCCAGTTGTAAAAAAGCCCTGTTCTTATAATTTATATTGTCTTCATTATATTTCAGGCTTTTATTAAAGTAAGTTATTGCAGCGTTTGTATCCGGTTTTTGTAAAGACAGTTGGCCGGCAGAATAATAAACAATATCCCGGTAAGCTTCATACTTATCACGCCTGGCCATTTTTACAAGATTGTTGATGCTGCGGTCAAGTTCTTTTGGATCGGCATTACTTTTCATCATCTTGGCTTCATTAAGCCTGGCATGAATATCCAATAAAGGATCTACTGTATGTTTGGAGGCTTTAAAATAGTAATTAGATGCCTTATCATAATTACCACCTAACTCATATAACTGGGCCAGTAAAAATTCCCATCGTGATTTATCCTGTTTGGTATCGGCTGTACTTAACGCTTTTTCCAGGTGAACGGCTGTGCTGTCGTAATATCCCTGTTTAAAAAACCAATAGGCTGATACTTCTTCCAGGTCATTGCGTAATCTTTTTGGCAGGTTTGGGTCGTTTTGTAAAGTATTTATCAACCCGCCCGATTCGCCAAACTCATTCTGCTCAATTAATGTACGGGCCAGCCAGAGTAATGCTTCATTACGGCTTGGTGGCAGTGCGGTAAGTTTTTGTAAAATATTTCTTTTTTCTTTATTGGCGATGGAGATACTGCTGCCACTTGCTGCAGAAGTGGTACCTACAATCCGGTCATCATCATCATTTTTTCTTTTACGTGGAAAAAGATTGTAATTGATAAACTGAAAAGTCATTAATGCCGAGTCAAAATCTTTACGATAGAAATAGGCTTTGCCAATCAGCATATACATATTATCAATCCAGTCATTACGCAGATCGTGTAATAAAATACCGGCGGTAGATGTATAAATTACTGAATCGAGTTCTGTTTTTTGCGTTGCGGTATTGTCTAAATTATATGGATAAAAAGCAAGCAAATTTGAATAATCATCTATAAGCGAAAGTTTGGCCCGGTCAATAACTGTATTTACCCGGTTATTGGCATTAAAGTAATAATTGTAATGGGTAATGTTGTTTTGATAAAAGTTACGGGGGGCAGTAAATTTTTTATCTGCTGTTTTTTCAGAACCCAGTTTCCTGTTCTCGAATTTTTCCGGCTTTTTTTCTTTACCAAAAGGATCAAAGGTCCAGGTGGGTTGGGCTAATACCCGATTTGCGAATCCGGCTAATATCAAAAAAATAAGTAACGGGTTTATAGTTCTCTTCAGCATGAATCAAAAGGTTGAATAACGGGGATAAATATCGGTTATTTTTGGTAAATATTACAGATAAGCCATTTCATTTAAATTACTTTAATGAATATTTGTGAAGTAGTTTGCCATTAAACTTTACCAGGTTTGCTTCACTTTAGATGAATAAAGGCTTTTCCGGCTTTTTAATTGCTTATTCACCTGCATTTCTTTAATTTTATCGTTTAACAAATAAATATGGCAAAACTTGATGCCAACAGCACGCTAAAACGATTACGAAACCGTTACAGGCTGGTGGTTATGAATGAGGATACTTATGAAGAAGTGGTCAAGTTTAAACTCAGTCGCTTAAGTGTATATATATTTTTGAGTTCGGTATTTGTGGTTTTAGTGGGCCTGATTATTGCATTACTTGTTTTTACCCCATTAAAATATTATTTACCGGGTACGGGATATGGCAATGCAAAGCAGATAAGGGAATATAAAATACTGAAGATAAGAACCGACTCTATGGAGCAGGCATTACAATACAAACAAAAATATTATGATGACCTGCATAAAATATTAGAGGGTAAAATGCCTGTTTTGGATACCAATAAACTGGCTTTACCTAAAGTGGAAAATATTGTAGAGTGAACATTAACCAACATAAAACATAAGTATATGTTTAATTCAAAATCCAGGTCATCTTTTGATGCAACCATTTCAAATGCCAGCACTATGATAAGCGCCGGCACTACCATCACCGGCGATATTGAGTGCAATGGCGATATCCGTATTGACGGCGTTTTAAAAGGCAATCTTAAAGGGAAGGCCAAGATTATTATTGGCGCCGAAGGGATTGTAGAGGGGAATATTGAAGGCCTTCAGGCTGATATCATGGGCCATGTTACCGGCAACATTAAAATACAGGAACTTTTGTACCTGCATGGTAATACCGAAGTGCATGGTGATATTTATGCCGGAAAATTGCAGATAGAACCTACAGCAGTTTTTAACGGACAATGCTATATGGGTGCCAATATTGTAGAATTAAACAATGGTATTGCCAATGCGGTAAATCAATAAATTTTGTTTTTAATGAACCCCCGGTATAAAGTATTAGTTCCATTATTCATTACTTTTTTAGTTTTAATCATCCTCATCTTTGCTGCAAATTTTTTTTATGCAGACAGGGGAGTTGATTATACAGTGGTGATGGCAGCCAATTGCCTGTTTTTTCTGATCAGCCTTTTTGTTTTCAGGATGCAGTATAAAGCCATGTTTAACAGCAACCCCAATGTTTTTATCCGCAGTGTTATGATGGGTATGATCATTAAAGTTTTTGCCTGTATTATAGCAGTTGTTGTTTATTATTTTTTAAGCCGCCACCTGTTTAATAAGCCTGCCGTGTATATTTCCATGATCATCTATATCGTTTTTTTAACGGTTGAAGTAAAGACAATAATGAAGCTGAACAAAAGTAAAAATGCCTAAGCAGGAAGCCCCGATTTTACAGTTACAAACTTATTTACCTCAAGGGAGTTTTGAGGCGGTACTTTATTACCTGCAACATCATCATGTACATCTTACCATCAGCCGGAAACGGCAGAGTATTTTAGGTGATTACCGCCATGCCATGTCAGATAAAAATCACCGGATAAGTGTTAACGGCAACCTGAATAAATATGCTTTCCTCATTACGTTATTACACGAACTGGCGCACCTTTTCACCTACGAAAAATTTGGCCACCGGGTACAGGCACACGGGCAGGAATGGAAAAATGAATTCGGTAAAATACTGGCTAAATTTTTATTGCAAAAAATTTTTCCTGCCGATATTGAAAAAGCATTGCTGCATACTTTACAAAACCCGGCAGCCAGCAGTTGCGGCGATGAAAAATTATTAAGGGTGCTGCATAAGTACGATGAAAAAAAAGATGGAATTCATTTAGTAGAACAGTTGCCCGAAGGCGCTTTGTTTTCCATCAAAGGCGGACGCATTTTTAGGAAGGGAGAAAAAATACGAAAACGATTCAAATGTGCTGAAGTAAAAACCGGCAAATTCTATTTGTTTAGCGCCGTTTATGAAGTTAGTGTTCTTTAATTTTCTTATAATTCTTTTATCATCCAAACATCACAACCGGTATGGCCGCTGTTGCCCTGTGCTGCCGGTAAATAAATAAACCCAAGTTTTTCATACATGGGAATGGCAATGGTTAGCTCCGGCATAGTTTCCAGGTATATCTTTTTATAACCCAATTGTTTTGCTGCCAAAATACATTTTTCCAAAAGAACCTTTCCAATGCCTTTTCCCCTGGCTGCGGGAGAAAGGTAAAGTTTTACCAATTCACAGGTACCTGCCGGCAGGTTTTCCGTTGGGTAAATACCGCCGCCGCCCATTATTTCTCCGTTATATTCTGCCACATAATAAATACTGTCAGCAGCTTTAAAAACTTCAAATAAGTGATCGGTACGGTCATCATAATAAACAGTGTTGGGCTTATTGGCATTAAATTCTTTTAATGTATCTCTGATTATTTTTGCGAGGGTTTTATTATCGCCTTGCTGAATGGTTCTTATAGTAAGTTCATGCTTCATACACAGTAGTTAATTCCTGTTCGGAATTTGAGTGTAATTTAATTAGGATGCTATGGTTTTAAAAAAATCATTTATTTTCGGTAATAAATTAACCTTTTAACTGCGTTGCCTGAAATTATAAAATATAGTGAAGAAGAATTGGTAGTGCTGCTTCAAAGCAGGGACCAACAGGCATTCTCCTATTTATACGATAATTATTCTGGTGCTTTAAACGGTATTATTTACAGGATGGTGGAGAACCGGGAACTTGCCGAAGATATTTTACAGGAAGCCTTTGTTAAAATATGGAATAACTTTTCAAGTTACGATACGGGTAAAGGAAGGCTTTTTACCTGGATGCTAAATATTACCCGAAATCTGACTATTGATACCTTGCGGAGCAAGGGCTATAAAAAGCAGGCAAAAATCTCAAGCGATGAGAATTCCGTAAGTAATCTGACCGCTGATAACAAAATGGCTGAACGGTTTGATGCCATGGGTTTAAGAAAACAACTCGTAAATCTAAAACCCGAACAAAGAAGTATTATTGACCTGGCTTATTTTAACGGCTACACACAGGATGAGATATCAAAAGAAATGGGCATTCCGCTGGGTACGGTTAAAACAAGAATGAGGGCAGCCATTATTGAATTAAGAAAAATGTTACAATACAATTAAATTGAATGCACAGGAAATCATATCATCAGGCTTATTAGAGCTTTACTGTACGGGGCTCACTTCGGCAGCAGAAACTGTTGAGGTTGTACAATGGGCTAAACAATACCCCGAAGTGGCAGCAGAAATTGCCGCCATCCAAATGGGTTTGGAGAGCTATGCTCAAATACATGCTATTGCGCCGGATGCTTCAGTGAAAGAAAAATTATTTGCTAAAATAAATGCGGATAAAAATGTTCCGGTTATAGATATGAAACCGGCAAAGGTTGGTACAGACAAAGTTTATTCCCTGAAAAATTACTGGAAGATGACTGCCGCAGCTTCAATATTATTACTTATAGGAAGCACTGTTTTAAATGTGATTTATTACGATAAATATAATAGTACCGGCAAAGCACTTGAACAAACTCAGCAGGAACTTGCAATGGCTACAGAACGCTCCAGGAGTATGGAAGTGGATATGGGTGTTATTCAAAGCAAATACAGTGAACCCGTAAAACTAAGTGGCCTGGAAGCGGCACCTGATGCTGTTGCTAAAATTTTCTGGATGAAAAATACCGGCGAAGTATTTATTGATCCCAGTAATTTACCGGATGTACCAAAAGGAATGCAATACCAGCTTTGGGCAATTGTGGATGGCAAACCGGTTGATGGCGGATTAATCAAATCTGATAATAAATCACACATACAAAAAATGAAATCATTTGGCAGAGCAGAAGCTTTTGCTGTTACCTTAGAGACCGAAGGTGGTAACCCAACACCTAAAGGTAATATGTATGTGATGGGTAAAATATAATTTTCTCCTACTTAAGTAAAGCATTTAATACCTCACTCTTTTTTACTGGGTGTTTCAACTTTAGCGTAACTGTTTATCCTTTTTCAGTATATATTTTTTAATACTTAAACAGTAATTTATTTTTCAAAAGGTAAATCCAACCTATTTCATCTGCCGTAAATGTTGCTGAACAATTAATCAAAAAAAATAAAAACATTATTATGAAACAGATTAAAAAAATCCTTTTTGTTGCAGCAGCAGTTATGTTTGTAAATGCTTCATTTGCACAAATGGAAAAAACAGTTATGGTTGGCGGTGCACAAATGTATCCTTCAAAAAACATTATAGAAAATGCAGTAAACAGTAAAGACCATACTACTTTGGTTGCTGCTGTAAAAGCCGCCGGCCTGGTAGAAACTTTGCAAAGCGCCGGACCGTTTACTGTATTTGCCCCAACCAACAGCGCTTTTGGTATGTTACCTGCAGGTACAGTTGATAATTTACTGAAACCCGAAAGTAAGGGTTCTTTAACAACCGTATTAACTTACCATGTTGTTGCCGGCCGCCTGGGTTCTGCAGATCTTGCCAAACTCATTGCAGCAGGAAAAGGAGCAGCAGAATTAAAAACTGTTGCCGGTGGAAAATTATGGGTGATGATGCAGGGGAAAAAGGTTGCCATTAAAGATGAGGGTGGAAATGTTGCGTATGTGACCATTAAAGATGTTAATCAAAGTAACGGTGTAATACATGTAATTGATCATGTACTGTTGCCAAAGATGTAATGAGTTTTAAAATTCATGAAAAATACGACCCCTGTTCTGTATGCAGAACAGGGGTCGTATTTTAGTAGTTTAATTTTTTGTAGTATTAATAACTTGGGAAACCTCCAATTCTTGTACCGCTGTTATTATACACCGATAAATTACAGCTCTTATCCTCCTGGGCACCAAAATATCCTATCCTTGACAAGCTTGAATTATAAAGGCTGAACCTGCCCCCCATATCAGCTGCTGATAAAACAATAGTTTCTTTATCATTTCTGCTTAAGGAAAAATGCCCGCCACCATCAGTGGTTGTTGTAATCTTTGCCAGTTTTTCTGCATACTTATTATTTATTTGAATATAACCGGCATTACTTTTTGTAACGCCAACTTCCATCACTTCCTTAACATCCGAATTATAAAGTGCCATATATCCGCCACCTTCAGTTGTTCTGGTAACTTTAAAATTTAATTTTCCACCGGCATCAAAAGTATTAATGGCTCCGGCTCCTCCGTCGGAAGTAAACAGGCGGACTAATTTTTGCCCGGCTGTAGAATAGGTTGCCACCTGGCCGTTGCCTTTTTCTTTGTTAAGCAATAATAAAACATTTCCGTTATCATCTACTACCTGAAAAGCTTTTGCTTTTATCAAATCGGGCACATCTGCTTTTTTACCTGAGGACATTAATAAAACGGTTATAAAAATTATGACTGTTGTACTAAAAAATATCCGGTAAACCCTGAGGCTCTTTTCCAGTTTGTCAATTCGCTGTTCAATCTGGTTCATAAAAAATAATTTAGGTGATAAATTTTGTTCAGGAAGATTTCATACTACTACGCTCCTGGCTCAGGCAACATTTATAATTCAATAAACGGCTAATAACAGGCATTTCATGTATCAAAATATAACCTGAGCTACGTAGTATACAGTAAAGTAACAGCATTACTTTTTAAAATGCAATACCCCTGCAAATGGTATTTTATTTTGCAAGTAAAGAATACACAGCCGTGTCAATAAACCTGCCGTTATAATAGTAATCTTCTTTAAAATAGGCTTCTCTTATATAGCCGGTTTTTTCCAAAACTTTACCCGAGGCAATATTTTCGGGGTTTATCCGGGCTTCAATGCTGTGCAGTTTCATATTTTCAAACCCATATTTATTTACTGCCTCTATTGCTTCTTTCATTATTCCTTTATTCCAGTAACCGGGGTGAAGCACATAACCAATTTCGGCACGGTAATGTGGTAATTGTATACGCCAGAAACCAATAGTCCCAATCATTGTATTTGGATGATCCGGTAAACTGATGACCCATAATATATTTTCATTGGTATCAATGGAGTCTTTCAGTTTTTGTATAAATATTTCAGCATCTTCAAGTGTTTTGGTTCTTTCCCTGTCAATGTACTGCATCACAGTTTCATCAGAGCGAAGGAATAACATTTCTGGGGCATCTGATATTTCAAGACTACGCAATAATAATCTTTCGGTTTTTAATACGGGAAAAGGGGAGAAGTTGAGCTCAAGCATTTAGTTGATAATTTTTGAAGCAGTAATTTAATTATTTTTTATTTCTTAAGATCGATTTTTAAAAAGGGAGAATGCAATGCCCACTTAATTGGGTAAAATGAAATATCCCATCCGCCATTTGGCGGATGGGATATAAAATAATATAAATCAGATTCCCAGAACCTTGAAATAATAATAATTGCTTAAGCAACCGCCTTATTCACCAGCCCGGCCGCTTCACTTAAGAGGATAGCACTTTGTACTTTCAGCCCGCTTTCGTCAATTAATTTTTTGGCTACATCGGCATTGGTGCCCTGTAATCTTACAATGATCGGAATATTAATATTACCGATTGACTGGTAAGCATCAATAACACCCTGTGCAACCCTGTCGCAACGCACAATGCCTCCAAAAATATTAATGAGTATGGCTTTTACTTTTGGGTCTTTTAAAATAATACGGAAACCAGCTTCTACAGTTTGGGCATTTGCAGTACCGCCTACGTCCAGGAAATTTGCAGGTTCACCACCACTCAGTTTTATCATATCCATGGTGGCCATGGCAAGCCCGGCGCCGTTTACCATACAACCCACATTGCCATCTAATTTTACAAAATTCAAATTAAATTGCCCGGCTTCCACTTCGGTTGGGTCTTCTTCACTGATATCTCTCAACGCCGCAATATCCGGATGACGCAGCAAGGCATTGTCATCAATATTCATTTTGCAATCAACCGCAATTATTTTTTCATCACTGGTTTTAAATAGCGGATTTATTTCCAGCATACCGCAATCTGAACTTACATAGGCGGTATATAAATTGGTAACAAACTTCACACAGTTTTTAAAAGCAACAGCACTCAAG
>JAYVGA010000166.1:0-3010 GCA_043772635.1 Chitinophagaceae bacterium | reverse complement strand
TGAAGCCATTTTTTCTATTGACACTTATTATAGTGCTGTGGCCACAGCAGCGGTGCAGGCAGGGGCCAGTATAGTAAATGATATAAGTGCGGGTACAATGGATGATATGATGATACCCTCAGTGGCTGCATTAAAAGTTCCTTATATCTGTATGCACATAAAAGGTACGCCCGAAACCATGCAACAGCAGGCGGTTTATGAGGATGTAGTAAAAGAAGTACTGGATTTTTTTATAACAAAAACAGAAGAATGCCGTTTGGCCGGTATAAATGATGTAATTATTGATCCTGGTTTTGGTTTTGCAAAAACCATCACTCATAATTTTACCCTACTAAAAAATCTTTCAGTTTTTAAAATGCTCAACAGGCCTATACTGGCTGGCCTTTCCAGGAAGAGTACCATCTATAAATCCCTGGGAGTTACTGTAGATGAAGCATTGAATGGAACAACTGTTTTAAATACGATAGCCTTAATGAATGGAGCAAATATATTGAGGGTGCATGATGTAAAAGAAGCAAGGGAGGCTATAGAGTTGTGGAGTGCATACAATAAATCATAAATAAAAAAAAGGCTCCCATTTAAGGAAGCCTTTTTTAAAATTTTAATATTCAATTATTTTTGAGGAGCAGTTGGCTGCGGTTGCGCCTTCTGCATGCTATCCATATATTGTTTTTGCATTGCTTCCATTTTCTTACGCTCTTCTGCTGCTGCTGCTAATGCCTGCACTTTGTTCAGCACATCTACAACTTCAATATCAAAAACCAAAATGCTGTTTGGTTTAATATCAGCACCTGCACCCTGTGCACCATAAGCCAATGAAGAAGGAATATAGAATTTTGCTTTAGCACCTTTGTTCAGCAATTTCATACCATCTGTCCAGCCGGGAATAACGCCACTGCCCAATGAAGGATCATTGGTCATATTTACAAGAAAAGGCTGCAGATGATTAAATTTAGGATCGGTGTTAGAATCAAATGTTTTTCCGTCCATTGATTTACCGGTGTAATTGGTTTTTACTACCACACTGGTATCAATGTTGGCACCGGTACCTGGCTGAATAATTTGCACATAAGTACCCAGGGGAGCTTTGCTTGCCTGGATATTATTTTTTGCAAAAAATTCTGTGAGTGTTTTATCATCTTTTTTTATTTGTTCTGCTGCCAGCACTTTTTGTTTTTCCTGTGCCAGTACCATTCCTTTGGCTCTTGCACTGTCTGCCTGCTCACGGGTGGCATAAATGTTTTCCATCTTAACGGTGGTAATCAGGTACATTCCTTTTTTAAAGAAAGGAGGCATACTTTCGGGGTTGGCTTTAAAAGCAGAATCTGTTAACTGGCGGATAACAAGGCTATCCCCTTTTCTTAACTGATTTAAGATTTTAAAATATTGCGGAGGTGTGCCCACCGAATCTAAAACCTCTACCATGCTGCCTTGCGGGCTGGTGCGTGAATCTGATAACAATGAATCTGATTTGCCATTGTTATAAAATTGTGCTACATGTATCTGCATAAAATGTCCGTAAGGAATAACTTCTCCTTTGCCTGAAGAAATAATTTTATACTCTAATCCATTATCGCCTTTTTTAAAAGACTCCTTACAGGCCGACAGTGCCAGCACAAATAAGATTGCTACAAAAGAAACTTTTTTCATTTGGTTTTTGTGTTTATTTTTTTTTAAAATTTATATGTGTACAATTGATCTTTATTTTCTTTCATGGCCATAATAAAATGGGCCGCCGCTTCTTCCAGTGGCAAACTGGTTTGTCCGCCTGCTGCATTAAAATGTCCGCCGCCGCCAAAGTATGTGCGGCCAAATGTATTTACATCAAAATCGCCTTTGCTGCGAAAAGAACATTTGCGTTCGTCTCCCCTATCTATAATGATGGCCGCAAGCTTTATGCCTTCTATACTCAGCGGATAATTTACCAGCCCTTCGGTATCTCCTGTTTTTACATCATACTTCAGCAGGTCGCTTTGCGGAATGGTTATCAGGGCAGTATTGTATTCGTAAAAAACTTCCATCCTGTTTAGCAATACATTGCCAATAAAACGCAGGCGGTTCTCCGAAAAATTATCATAGATAGCTTCGTGAACTTTGCTGTGCTGCAGTCCTTTTTCCTTAAGAAAAGCTACCAGTTTGTGTACGTTGGAAGTGGTAGAAGGAAAACGGAAAGAACCAGAATCGGTCATTACACCTGTGTAAATACATTCTGCTACATCCTCATTTATTTTATCTGCATAACCCGCTGCTATTATAAAATCAAAGACCATTTCTGCAGTAGAACTTTTGGCAGTATCGCTGATGCCATAAGCAAATACTTCTGTTTGTGGTGCCTGGTGATGATCTATTAAAATTCTTTGGCCTGCTGCGGCAAGCAGTGCCTGCTCCATATTTTTAGTGCGCCCCAGTGTATTAAAATCCAGGCAAAAAATCCAATCTGCCGAAGCAATCAACTGATTGGCAGAAACTGAATTTTTATCGTAATCTATTACTGCTTTGCAACCCGGCATCCAGTTTAAAAAAGAGGCCCAGTTGGTAGGAGAAATTACGCAGGCATCATGACCCAATTGTTTTAAAAAATGAAATAAAGCCAGTGTAGAACCCATTGCATCCCCATCCGGTTTTTGGTGCATGGTAATCACCACCTTCTTTGAATTGGATAATTCTGAAAATATTCCTTCTATCGGTTGCATCATAATGAGGCGCAAAAGTAGGTGTAATTAGCTAATTAGCAAATAAGCTAAGGAGCAAATTAACAAGAACCCTATCTTTGCGCCCAAAATATAAAAAAAATGAGCAACAGAACTTTCACCATGATAAAGCCGGATGCCACAGTAAAAGGCCATACCGGTGCAATTTTATCTATGATTAATGCCGCAGGTTTTCGCATTGTGGCTTTAAAAATGATACACCTGAGTGCCGATAAAGCCGGCCAGTTTTATGAAGTACATAAAGAACGCCCCTTTTATGGCGAGCTGGTAGAATTTATGAGCAGTGGCCCTATTGCCGC
>JAYVGA010000165.1:0-4640 GCA_043772635.1 Chitinophagaceae bacterium | reverse complement strand
CTTTTTAAAATTATTTATCTGCAACCGGTCTTCATCTATGTAATGATACAGCCAGGCATCGGGTACATAATATATTTTATCAGAAATTTTTTTTACCTGGTAAAAAATATATTTATCATCGCTACGGAATTTTAAAGCATCATTAAAACCGCCGGCTTTTTGCAGTACTTCTTTTTTATAAGCCATATTGCAGCCCACAGGGTATTTCATGGCGGTGGTAAACAGTTGCAGTTCGTCTCCAAAATCTATTTTGCCCACAAAGCCATCCAGGTATTTACTCATCCAATTGGGTGCTGTGCCAGCTTCGTATTTTGGAATTACTTTACCACCTGCGCCTGCTGCATCGGGATGGTTATTAAAAAAATCAAGCATCGCTTCAAGATATACGGGTGAAAGAATGGCATCATCATCTACATAATTTACTACAGGAAAACCGGCTTCTTTTATACCCCTGTTGCGTGCATAGGATAAACCTTTGCTGGCTTCAAAACAATAGCGGATATTTAATTGAGAGTTGGATGCAATAAACCGGTGGGCAATAATTGAAGTGTCATCTGTGCTGTTGTTATCTACAATGATTAGTTCAAATTTTTGAGGAGAAAGGGTTTGTGCTTTTATGCTCTGCAGGGCTTCGGGTAAATAGCGGCAGCGGTTATAGGTACATATCACCAAACTTATCCCATATGCTGCTGTCATTTTTTTTATTGCTGTTTTATGATAAATGAATGCTTTATACTTTTCCCGGATATACTTTTAATGCCTGCTCCAGGCAATCCATTGCTTTATCTATATCGGTTACATTAAGTACATAAGCAATGCGCACTTCTTTTTTGCCCAGGCCGGGTGTGCTGTAAAAACCGGTGGCCGGTGCCAGCATTACGGTTTGCCCTTCGTAGCTAAAATCTTCCAGCAGCCATTGACAAAATTTATCACTATCGTCTATAGGTAAGCGGGCCATGGCATAAAAAGCACCGCCTGGGTTAGGGCAAAAAACACCTGCCATTTCATTCAGTCTTTTTACAATGGTATCCCTGCGCAGTTTATATTCTGCCTTTGTATTGTCAAAATAATTATCTGGTAAATCAATGGCTGCTTCGCCCAGTATCTGTGCATAAAACGGTGGGCTAAGCCTGGCCTGTGCAAATTTCATAGCAGCCTCCAGCACGGTTTTGTTTTTTGTAATCAAGGCACCAATACGGCCGCCGCAGGCACTGTATCTTTTACTTATGGTATCCATTAAAACCACATTTTCTTCTGCTCCTTTTAAATGCATGGCACTGGTATGTGTGCCTTCGTAGCAAAACTCACGGTATGCTTCATCTGCAAATAAATAGAGATTATGTTTTAAAACAATCTGTTTTAATGTTTCCATTTCTGCAGCACTGTACAGGTAACCGGTGGGGTTATTAGGATTGCAAACCACTATTGCTTTTGTTTTGAAAGTAATGGCTTTTTCAAATTCTTCAATGGGAGGTAAGGCAAACCCGGTTTCAATACTGCTGCTGATGGGTTTTACAACCACATCTGCCTGTATGGCAAATCCATTATAGTTTGCATAAAAAGGTTCGGGGATAATTACTTCATCTCCCGCATCAAGGCAAGCCATAAAACCAAATAATATGGCTTCGCTGCCGCCGGTGGTGATGATGATTTCGTTAGCAGTAATATCAATATTATTTTTTGCATAATATGATACCAGTTTTTTGCGATAGCTTTCGTTGCCTGCACTATGGCTGTACTCCAGCACTTTAAAATCAGCATTTTTTACGGCATCAAGGCATTGTTTGGGTGTTTCAATATCGGGCTGACCAATATTTAAATGATATACTTTGATACCTTTTTTTTTGGCAGCTTCGGCAAAGGGAACCAGTTTGCGAATAGGAGAGGCGGGCATCTGCTGCCCACGATGGCTTATGTGTAGCATGGCGCAAAGATAAGAATCAAATATACAAATGGGCAAGGGAAGAAAATTAGCAATGAGCAATGTGCAAAGGAAGAAAATTAGTAATGGGCAATTTGCAAAAAAAGAAACTCCGTGGGTTTGGAAGATGATAAACAAACGAGCAAACAGGCAAATGAATTCCTTTGGCTTTTGCTTATTGCCCATTGCGTATTGCCTATTGGCCCCATTGCCCTTTATTCTTCATAATATTTTACCCCATGTTGTTTTAAAAAAGCTTTTATAGCATTCACATGTATGCACTGGCCCAGGTGAATAAAAGAATAGTCAGATACTTTTTTTATGCTGGTATTTATCATTATTTCTTTATCAATTAAATCAAAGCCAAGGTGCAGGTGTTTGGTACTAAACTGCATGCCATACACTGTTCCATTGCTGTCAAACAACGGGCCGCCGCTTTGGCCACGCAGGCCCGGAGTACTCAATTCAATACCGTATAAACCATGTGGTTCATCTGCTAAAAATCTTGTTACCATTCCTTCTATTGGAAAACGGGGAGATACATTTACGCCGGTATTGGTCCACTCAATATCATCTGCGGCGGCATTAAAAGTATAATTGGTAAACTCCGGAAAAGGAAAGCCCAGGCGGCATAAAAATTTACCCTGCTTGATATCGTTTTCGTTTTTTAAAAAATGTGCATAGTCCTGGTAATGCAGTTTATGGTATCCGTTAAATTTTATAATGGCAAGATCGAGTGTAGGGTGCAGGTTAAAACTAAAACCACTCATCGTATCTACACAGTCAACAAAATTATTTTTTAGCTGGATAGTTGTTTCAGCAGTGAGTTTATATTTTAGCTCCAGCCCTTTTATTAGCTGCTTTTGTTTTGGATCGTGCGATATTAACTGTTTTGCATTTTTAAATTCCTGGTAATGCAGGTTAGTGGCTTCTGCCGATAGCAGCATCTCTGCAATATGTTTGCAGGTAATAGCATAGCCATCTTCGTTTACAAAAAATAAAGTGCCGGCAGCTGGTATTACCTGCTTACCACCATAAGTGCGCATAATGCTGTGCACGGGCCGGGTAAACTGCGCTACTTTTTCTATGGCTTTAATAAACATGGTTGCGGGTATTTTAATTATTGGTTCATTTATTTTCAGCAGTAAATTTTCAGCATAAAAAAACTCCGGTTTTTTAGCCGGAGTTTTTTGCAATTATTTTAAACTGGTTATTTAATGGCAGTTTTACTTTTCTTCTGAACTTTTGTTTTTTGTTTATTTACTACTACGGGTTTGCTCACTACTGCTGGCTTAGTGCTTACTGCCGGAGCATTTAAAACCGCAGGCTTAAGCTTCACATATTCTTCTTCGCTTACCACTTCCCCTTTTATGGTAATGCTTTTTAATTCATCTACACCTGCAAATTTTACTGTCATGGTTTTTGTAAAAGATCCAATGCCTGCAGCATTGTATGTAGCAGTAACTATACCATTCTTACCAGCTGCAATGGGCGATTTGGTATAATCTCCGATGGTACAACCACAGGTAGGATTAGCTGTTTCAATTATCAAAGGTTCGTTACCAATATTAACTACCTGGAAAGTAGCGGTAGTAGGATTGCCTACTTTAATTTTTCCAAGGTCAATTGTTTCTGTTTTGAACTGAGCTACGTCTGCCACTTTTTTTTGGGCTACCGCAAAAGTTGTAACAGCAAATGCAGCGAGTGTAAATAAGATTTTTTTCATGTAGTGTTTGTTAATTGTAATTTGAATATTTTATTTATAAATAAAAACTGATGGAGTATTGACAATTGATCCTTCACCACTCACGCCTAACCCAATTAGTTTTTAAGTTCATTTACGCCTGCATTGGCCGGGGCACTTGCAGCGGGCGTTTTCCATACTTCGCCTTTAATGGTTAATTGTTTTGTTTGAGTACCATTGTAAGTAATGGTTACTAATTTGGTAAAAGGGCCTTCTGCAGCTGCATTGTATCCTACAGTTATTTTAGAAGCAGCACCCGGTTCAATGGCTTTTTCTTTATCCCACTCCGGAGTGGTACAACCACAGCTTGCCTGAACGTTATCAATTTTTAAAGCTGTTTTGCCTGTATTGCTTACTTCAAATACGTAAGTAACAGGTTTGCCCTGGGGTATTTTTCCAAAATCATGCTCGGCTTCTTTTAAAAGCAGGGCTTCATCTGTAATTATTTTTTTTGCTGCAGCCACATCTGCTGCAGGGGCACCAGCATTCAATGCATGATTATGAGCGTCGGTTTGCGCATACATTACCATTGATAAACAGGTGAAAGCGGATAGGAATAATATTTTTTTCATTTGATTGATTTTTAAAATTGAGTTCAAAGATAATAAAACGTTTTATTACTGGTTAAATTGTAAGGTACAAAGTAGTTTTTTAACATAGAAGTATAAATTCTATACTTTTGCTGCTTATAATTGCTATATGGATACGCTCAGTCAAACAGAAACTGCATTGCAGGAAAAATTAAGTTTTGATACTTTTAGAAACGAGGTATTAAGAGATTATCGTATAGCCTGCCAGAGCAGGCAAACCAGCTTATTGGGCCGTAAGGAAGTTCTTACCGGAAAGGCAAAATTTGGCATTTTTGGAGATGGAAAAGAGGTGGCTCAACTGGCAATGGCTAAGTTTTTTAAAGCAGGCGATTTTCGCTCAGGCTATTACCGGGATCAGACCTTTATGTTTGCCACCGGCCTTAGT
>JAYVGA010000164.1:0-4491 GCA_043772635.1 Chitinophagaceae bacterium | reverse complement strand
TTTAGAAAAAGACGGTTTTAATACTAAATAACCCAACTAAAAAATTATATTATTACTTAAAAAATCATCCAAGATTTTCTTTAATCTTCTCTCTTATTTTGGCTTCAATTTCGTTTGCCAGTTCAGGATTATCCTGCAATAATTTTTTTACCCCTTCCCGGCCCTGCCCCAGCTTATCGTTATTGTAACTAAACCAGCTACCGCTTTTTTGCACAATGCCCAGCTCTACACCCATATCTATTATTTCGCCAAGTTTAGAAATACCTTCTCCGTAAATTATATCAAACTCTGCCTGGCGGAAAGGAGGAGCTACTTTATTTTTAACCACTTTTACTTTTATATGGTTACCCACCACTTCGTCTCCATCTTTAATTTGTGCCAGCCTGCGGATATCTAACCTTACAGAAGAATAAAACTTTAATGCATTACCGCCCGTTGTAGTTTCAGGATTGCCAAACATAACACCAATTTTTTCTCTTAGCTGGTTTATGAATATGCAGCAACTGCCTGTTTTAGAAATGGTGGCTGTAAGCTTTCTTAAAGCCTGGCTCATTAGTCTTGCCTGTAATCCCATTTTACTATCACCCATTTCGCCTTCCAGTTCACTTTTGGGTACCAATGCTGCTACCGAATCAATAACTACTACATCCAATGCGCCGGAAAGTATCAGCCTGTCTGCAATTTCCAAAGCCTGCTCTCCATAATCGGGTTGAGATATTAAAAGGTTATCAATATCTACCCCAAGTTTCTGTGCATATATACTGTCAAAAGCATGTTCTGCATCAATAAAAGCACACATGCCTCCTTTTTTCTGCGCTTCAGCAATTATATGTATAGCCAGTGTGGTTTTACCCGAAGATTCCGGACCATAAATTTCCACCACCCTTCCTTTGGGTAAACCTCCAATGCCCAGTGCCACATCCAGCCCGATAGATCCTGTAGAAATAACTTCCTGTTCTGTAACTCCCTTATCACTCATCATCATTACCGAACCTTTTCCAAAATCTTTATCAATTTTGTCCATGGTTAGTTTAAGGGCCTTTAATTTTTCTGCGTTGCTCATGTTTTTAAGTTTAGTTGATGTATCTGAATTTGCGTTGTAAAATTAATAGGAAACAAATGTAAGCCATAATTTTATTTAAACTAACTATTTTAGTATTTTATTTGACAATTTTTTTAGTTTTTGTTTTCCTGGGCAAAAAAAACCCACTCCGAAGATTCGGAACGGGGAGTGTTCAAGCATGAGAAATAAAATCTTTGTTCTCAGAGCCGGCAAAAACCGGGATACGATAAACGGGCCTTTTATAATCTATTAAAAAAATTCTTTTTTAATGTGATGCAAAGAGAAGATTGTTTTTTAAAATGAACAATACCCTAAAGTGGTAGGTTTAGGGCAGGTTTAAAAAGCCGTTGCGTTTAGTTAGTAATAAATCAATAGGGTAAGTCAGGGATTGAGAAAACAAATAATGTTCAACAAACAATTTTCAATTGTAGCAGTTCAGTATTTATATTTATAATTGAGCCCCTGCATTTTTGCAGGGGCTCAATTATATAAGCGGAGTATTAATATTTATTTATAAATTATCATATTCATACAGCGGGTCAATGGGGGAGTTGTTGTCCATTTCGCAAACGGGTTTTATAATACCATCGCTTAGGCTGTATACCCATCCATGCAGTTGTGGGCGCTGTTCTTCTTTCCATGCTTTTTGGATGATGGTGGTTTTGCCAAGATTAAATACCTGCTCTCTTACATTCATTTCCACCATTCTGTCAAACTTGTGTTTTTCTTCATGCAGGGTATCCAGCTCTTCTTTATTTATCCTGTACACATCTTTTATTTCTTTCAGCCAGTTATCAATAAGGCCATAACCCTTTTGTGTCATGGCAGCTTTTACACCGCCGCAGCCATAGTGGCCGCAAACAATAACATGTTTTACTTTCAGCACTTCTACAGCATATTGAAGCACACTTAAAAAGTTCATATCTGTATTTACTACCAGGTTGGCAATATTACGGTGAATAAACATTTCTCCTGGTTGTGTATTGGTAATCTGGTTTGGCGGCACTCTGCTGTCGCTGCAGCCTATCCATAAAAATTCGGGAGCCTGTTGATTTTCCAGGCGCTTAAAAAATTCGGGATCCAGTATTTTTTGCTCAGATGCCCAGGCTTTATTTTCCAGTAATAATCTTTCGTATGAATGCATTTTTTTTATTTTTATTTTAATTATTAGATTTAGTGTGCTGCATCATCATTGTTTATCTGCAATGCAGATGCCATTTCTTTTGAAGCATTGTAGGTAGTTTTATTTACCGTTACTTTAATATTTTTTAAGTGCGCATGCTGCATAAATTCATTGATGGTATCCATCACATCTTTATCTATAAATTCTGCCCGGGTCATATCTATAATTACCGTACTGTTTTTGCCTACTGCTTCCAGTTGAGCTTTTAATATGGGTTTGCTAAAAAAAGAAATATCTTTTCTCATTCTTATCATTACCATGTTTTTTTCTTTAAGCACAAAAATGGCCGATCTGAAATTGCTTCGGATAATAAAAAAGATTCCTGTGCCTATACCTATTAAAACGCCTTTGAGCAAATCGGTAAAAACAATTGCCAGCAAAGTAACGATGAAAGGCATAAACTGCTCCCAACCTTTTTGATAATATTCTTTAAACAGCGATACTTTAGATAGCTTATAGCCGGTAAATACCAGTATAGCCGCTAAAGCAGCTTTAGGAATAAGATTTAAAATATTGGGAACAAACGCCACACAAACCAGGATAAGGATACCATGCAATATGGCGCTTAGTTTTGTTTTTGCCCCCGAATTAAGATTGGCACTGCTGCGTACAATTACACTGGTAAGCGGCAATCCGCCCAGCATACCACTCACAATATTTCCAGAACCCTGTGCCATTAACTCCCTGTTGGATGGGGTAGCTCTTTTTAAAGGATCCAGTTTATCTACAGCTTCTATTCCCAGCAGGGTTTCAAGAGATGCCACCAGCGCCAGTGTAAATGCAGTTATCCAAACATCTGCATTGGTTATAAAAGACCAGTCGGGGAATTTAAAAAAAGAAAAAAACTCCCGGGCCGAACCAGCCACCGGGATATTTACCAGGTGCGTTTTATCTAATGCATAAACCGGGGGTGCATTTTTAAATGCAAGGGTTATTAATATACCCATAATTACTACAACCAATGGCCCGCTGATGAGCTGAAATATTTTTTTACTCTTTATCCATTTTGTTTCATACCCTATTAAAATAATTAATCCTGATACGCCTATAAGCAAGGCAACAGGTGTTAAATGATTCAGCGAATTTACAATGGCAGAAAAAGTATTTTCGCCGGATAACTGAATAAAGGCTTCATCGCCTTCATAATTTTTTTCGTAGCCCACCAAAAAAGGAAACTGCTTTAAAATTAAAATAATTCCGATAGCCGCAAGCATTCCCTTAATAACGGAATTGGGTACATAATCTCCAATTACGCCCATTTTAAACACACCCATAATTAGCTGGAAAACTCCTGACAATACCACCGCAAGAAAAAAGGCTTCCACAGCAGGTAGCTTAAGTACCGCAGCAGCTACTATAGCTGTAAGCCCCGCTGCAGGCCCGCTCACACTTAACTGGCTGCCGCTGAGCAAACCAATTACAATGCCCCCCACAACACCGCCAATTATACCACTAAACTCGTTAAGGCCACTGGCCACTGCAATACCCAAACATAAAGGGATGGCTATTAAGAATACCACTATAGACGCAGGTACATCCGCACCCAGGTTATTAAAATATTTTTTCATTATATTATTTAAATAGCGTGCAACTAAAAATATTGGCCAAGGCATAAACCTGCTTCAGCCATTTATTAATGGTTACAGGTTAACAATACAAATACCATTACATCACCTGTTTACACAAATGCATTTTTTAAAAAAGAAAATTAAAAATAAAAGCCTAAGCTTTGGGAGGAGGAGACACCAGGTCGTAATGAACGATCTGTAATTTTTCTGCATCCGTCATCTGGTGATGCAAAAGGGTGCTTAGCCATGCCAGTTCTTTAAAAGAATGTTTTTCGTGCAGGTATTCTTCCTGGATATTAATACCGCCGTATGATTTTGATTTTTCTTCTACAGGTGATGGCGCTTCATTTTGGTCTGAATCGCTGGCACTGCAAATATTTTTTTGAAAATGATGATCTGCATAAACAAAAAAGTTGGCCCCGGTTAAAAAAAGAAGGCCAAGGAACATTACTATTACAGATACTATTTTAGTAAATGAAAGTGTAGATGCCGGTATTTTATTTGCCTTAGCCATATATTTTTAAAGCTGCAAATATAAACATCTAAAAACATAAAATGTTTTATAAAGCATAAACATCTATGGGGGGTATTATTAAATATTAATTAGATAGTGTAAAAAAAATGTGCGAAAAATGCACATGAAAGTCTTTATGGCATTGCATTATAGCCGGTTTAAA
>JAYVGA010000163.1:0-16215 GCA_043772635.1 Chitinophagaceae bacterium | reverse complement strand
ATTTTTAAATGCAGCAGGGCCAGTCCCATTCTGTTACCGTACACGCTGATGATTAGGAAGAAGTGTGATTCTTTTAAGGCCAACCTTCAAACCGTGAGTAGCACACCCTTCTCTTTTGGAGAGGGGCAGGGGCGAGGTCTTTTATCGCACCGATAATTTAGATAAAATGGATTCGAACTGAGTCAACCCTTCTCACCGTGAAGCGCACACCCCTCTCCTTTGGAGAGGGTAGGGGTGAGGTACAAAACAAAAACTTTCAATTATGACAACTTACGATTCCAACCATGTAAAAAACATAACCCTGCTGGGGCATGCGGGCTGTGGCAAAACCACGCTGGCAGAAAGCATGCTTTTTGAGGCAGGCATTATAAAACGCCGCGGTACCATAGCCGCAAAAAATACCGTGAGCGATTATCATGAGCTGGAAACAGAACGCCAGAGTTCTGTTTTTTCTTCCCTTATGCACACGCCATGGAAAGATTATAAAATAAATATTATAGATACACCCGGCTACGATGATTTTGCCGGCGAAGTTATCAGCGCACTTCGTGTAGCCGATACCGGTATCATGATTTTAAATGCAGCCATGGGAGTAGAAGTGGGCACCGATATTATTTGGGAATATACAGACACTTTTAAAACCCCCACCATTTTTGTGGTAAACCAGTTAGATAAAGACGATGCCGATTTTGATAAAACACTTAGAGAAGCAAAAGCACATTTTGGTGCAAGCGTAGTGGCCGTGCAATATCCCCTGCAAACGGGTGCAGGCTTTAACAGCATTATAGATGTGCTTAATATGGTAATGTACCAGTTTGCGCCGCAGGGAGGCAAGCCACAAAAACTACCCATACCGGCAGGTGAAAAAGAAAAAGCAGAACAGCTGCACAAAGAACTCATAGAAACCATCGCCAGCAACGATGAGGGCCTTATGGAAAAATATTTTGACCAGGGCGAACTTAGCGAAGAAGACATGAAAGCCGGCCTGCACCATTCTATGATTAAGCATGATATCTTTCCGCTCTTTTGTGTATCGGCCGAAAAAAATATGGGCGCCGGCCGCATCATGAGTTTTATAGATTATGTGGCACCGGCACCCGCAGAAATGCCGCCGCAAAAAACAACTGCAGGCGGCACACTGGCCTGCAGTGTAAATGGCCCCGCCTGCATTTTTATTTTTAAAACTATTATAGAACCGCATATAGGCGAGCTTAGTTTATTTAAAGTGTATAGCGGCATTGTAAAAGCCGGCAGCGAATTGGTAAATGAAAACACCGGTGTTACAGAAAAACTGCAGCAGCTTTTTTTAATGGAAGGCAGTAACAGGGTGCCCGTAACAGAACTGCAGGCAGGGGATATTGGTGCCAGCATAAAACTGCGCAGCACACATGTAAACAATACCCTGCACGATAAGGGCCTCAACATACAACTGCAGCCCATCCTTTTTCCCAAAGCAAATGTAACAGTGGCGGTAAGCAGCGTAAACAAAGGCGAAGAAGAAAAACTATCGCAGGCCCTGCACACCCTGCAGGAAGAAGATGCCACTGTGCAGTTTGAAATTTCGCCGGAGCTGAAACAGATTTTGCTGCACTGCCAGGGGGAGCTGCACCTGCAGGTAATACAGTGGAAAATAGAACACATACACCGGCTGCAGGTAAAATTTGAAAAACCAAAAATACCCTACCGGGAAACCATTGGCAAAATGGCCGAAGCAACTTACCGCCACAAAAAACAAAGCGGCGGCGCCGGGCAGTTTGGCGAAGTATTTATGCGTATAGAACCCTGGTACGAAGGCCTGGCCCAGCCCCACGGATTAAATGTGCGCAGCACCGAAGAAATAAACCTGGACTGGGGTGGCAAACTCGTGTTTTTAAATTGTATAGTGGGCGGCGCTATAGATAACCGTTTTTTGCCCTCTATTTTAAAAGGTGTAATGGAAAAAATGCAGAACGGCCCCCTCACCGGCAGCTATGTAAGAGATGTAAGGGTAGCCGTGTACGATGGCAAAATGCACCCGGTAGATAGTAATGATATTTCTTTTAAAATTGCCGGGCTGCAGGCTTTTCGCCAGGCATTTATACAGGCCGCACCGCAGTTGCTGGAGCCCGTGTACGAAGTAGAAGTGCTCTGCCTTGCAGACCAGGTAGGCCCTGTAATGAGCGATCTTCAAACCCGTATTGCCATTGTAGAAGGCATGGAGGCCAACGGCCATTTTCAAAAAATAATTGCCCTTGTACCCCTGGCACAAATGCACCAGTACTCCTCTTCGCTGCGCAGCCTCACCCAGGGCCGTGCCCGTTTTAATATGCATTTTCATTCTTATGCTCCCGTGGCAAACGATGTGCAAAAAAAATTGATGGAAGCCTACAGCAAAAGGGAAGTAATGATAGAGTAAAAAATGGGGAGAATAAAATAGGGGAAGACATGTCGTTAGTTGCAAATGAGGTAAGTTTTTTTTATTAGCCAGGCATAAGTTTCTCAATGCTGCTTCATTGGCAGCCTGCCCCTATGCCTGCGTAGGGGTCGCACTCTTGTACAGTATGGCTTTATTGAGCTTTTATCTAAGCGTAAATATCAGCTGGAAAAATAAAATAAATTTTACCCCATTTGTATTTGGCTATAAATATTAAATAGCTTTTTTTACATAAATAATTTAAATGTAACACTCATCTACTTTTTCTTACAATATTGAAATAATAGAAAATTAAAAAATCTTTCCCTACAGCCTTCAGTTGGACAAAACTTCTTAAATTTGATATTATGCAGGCACAGGTAGATATAGAATTTGACCAGTTGGTGAAATTAGCTAAACAGCTTCCTAAAACACAGTGGACAAAACTTAAAAAAGAGGTTGAAGAAAAAGTACCTGATCCAGGGCAGAATTCGGATTTAGTTTCGCTACTTTTATCTGCACCTACCTACAGTAAAAAACAATTAGACGAAATTGCTAAAACCAGAAAAGCTATTAACCAATGGCGGACAAAATAGTTTTAGCAGACACTTCCATTCTTATTGACCTTTTTCGGAAATCGGAGAAAGCTAATTCACGGTTTGTGCAACTTGCATTACAAGGCTATGAATTTCAAAATTCTGCAATTACGGAATATGAAGTTTATTCAGGAGCTACAACAGCACAGTTATCATTTTGGGATGACCTTTTGCAAAAAGTAAAAGTATTACCCTTTGACAAAGATGTTGTGAAACTGGCAGTAACAGTAAATAAGCAACTAAAACAAAAACGTAAACAAATTGACCTTGCTGACTTATTTATTTCAGCCACAGCTCTTGCTAATAATTTGCCTTTTGCTACATTGAACAGAAAACATTTTGAGCGTATTAACGGATTGAACATAATTGAATAAGGAGAAAGTACAACATGGTTTTTTTTGCAGCATCAAAACAAATATGTGGTTAGCGATTTTTATTTTGCTTCCTCCACCATTTTACTACTATAATTTCCCGTCTTCATCTTTCCATATTTCTTTAAACATCAAATTCCCATAGCCTAAGCCCGCAGCAATGTTAATAAACCCTGCCCTTTGTTAGCCACTACAAAAAGCGAACTGATAATTTGTTTAACCTATTGCCATGTTTTATACCTAAAGAGTAAAACTCTTTTGTGTAAATACTGTATCAAAGTTTTGAAACGAATGATGATTTATTTTTCTGCTATGGTTTAAATAAGACAGTGTGCAAAGGGCATTTCATAAAAATTGATAAATATTTTCACCTAATGACAATGAAAATAAAATTAATCAGCACCTGCTGAAAATAACGTTAGCCTTTATTTTATTTTGCTTAATAAATAAAATAATTTTTACTGCCTGCACAAACTTTAAAACAGTAATGCTTTTTTTCAATTACCCAATTATGGTATTATAATCTACATTTATTTTGCGCAGCCTTATATAAATGCTTTGGTATAAACTTTGTGTTTTTTTAAATAGATTTTTTATTTCTCTTCCATCTTTTATTTTATTCAAAAAAATTTTAAGAACCGTACAATTTTATTTCTCCACAATTATAAAACAGTATTATGAAAGCACTTGTTTACTACGGCCCTTTTGATGTAAGGGTAACCGAAATGCCCGATGCCAAAATAGAACAACCAACAGATGTACTGGTTAAAATTACTACCACCAATATCTGCGGCTCCGATTTGCATATGTACGAAGGACGGACAGACATGCAGAAAGGAAAAATATTAGGCCACGAAAATATGGGAGAAGTGGTAGAAGTTGGAAGTTGTGTTACTCAAATTAAAGTGGGCGATATGGTATGCCTTCCTTTTAATATTGGTTGTGGCCATTGCCAGAATTGTGAAAAAGGATTAACCGGTTTTTGCCTTACTATGAACCCGGGCACCGCTGGCGCAGCATATGGCTTTGCAGGTATGGGCCCCTACAGCGGCGGGCAGGCAGAATACCTGCGGGTACCACACGGCGATTTTAATTGTTTAAAATTGCCCGAAGATGCCCTGGAAAAAGAAAACGATTATGTAATGTTATCTGATATTTTTCCTACAGGATATCATGCCACAGAACTGGCCAATGTGCAGCCCGGAGATTCGGTAGTTATTTATGGCGCAGGCCCCGTAGGATTAATGGCCGCACATTCTGCCGTTATTAAAGGGGCATCTAAAATAATGGTGGTAGATAATAATAAAGACAGGCTTAAACTTGCAGAAGAGTTGGGCGCAATTGCTATTGATTTTTCAAAAGCTCCTGCCGTAGACCAGGTGCTTGAACTTACAAAAGGTGTAGGTGCAGATAAGGGCTGCGAATGTGTGGGCTATCAATGCTGCGATAAACATGGTGCCGAACATGCTAATACTACTATGAATGAACTGGTGCAGGCAGTAAAAGCCACAGGGTCTATCGGGGTGGTTGGAGTATTTGTTCCCAAAGATCCAAAATCTAAAGAAACACTACAGAAAAAAGGACATATGGATTTTGACTTTGGTAATTTTTGGATGAAGGGGCAGCGTATTGCAACCGGGCAGGCAAATGTAAAATCTTACAACCGCCAGCTTTGCACCCTTATTTCTGCTGGCAAAGCAAAACCTTCTTTAATTATTTCGCATGAGCTTTCGCTTGATGAAGCACCCGAAGCTTATAAAAATTTTGATGAGCGTAAAAATGGCTGGACAAAAGTTATTTTAAAACCACAGCAAACCGGTTCTAAAAAAAATAATAAAAAGAAAAAGTAAATTTCACCAGGGCTGTCAACTTTTTAAAAGTTGACAGCCCTTCGGTAAAAACTTTGATGACCGCAAAAATAGCAGGACAAAAGTTTTTAAAACCCTCAACAAAGCGGCTCTAAAAAAAGTAGTAAAAAAAATAATAAATAAAAAAATAGGCTACTTATTAAAAGTAGATTTCATAGCCTTCAGCATTCCATTGGTGCTCCAGGTGCCGGGCACAATCATACGCCTAACGGTGTAGAGCGGTTGGGTAGAATCTCTTTTGGTAGATAAAATAAATGCAAGCTTATAGCCCCGGCTTTTAAGCTCGGGTATTGCAGCCTGGTTCCATAAGCCAAAAGGATAGGCAAAATATTGTATGGGTTTACCCGTGATGGCTTGCAACTGTGTTTGAGGTTTTACCAGCTGCGTATCCCAGTCTGCTCCCACATATTTTGTAACCATATGATGATCCCAGGTATGACCTGCAATGGTATGGCCACTGTCGGATAAATTTTTTATTTGTTCTTTGCTCATGTAGCGGGGGCGGTTCATGGCAATCGTCATTATAAAATACACGCCTTTAAAATCATACTTATTCATTTCTGCAGCACCAATTGTGTATTGCTCTCCATCGGTATCATCAAAACTTATCATAACAGGTTTTGGAGGCAGGGAGCCATCGTGTACTAAATACTCAAATAGCTGTTCGGGCAAAATAGTTTGATAGCCACTATCGTGCAATGCTTTCATTTGCTCCGCAAAAGCAGCAGGTGTAACAGAATAACTTTTCATACTCTCACTCTCTCCCGAACGGAAATTTCTGATATGATGATAACACAATACAGGCACTTCTTTTTTAGAAAGAATAGTTGCAAGGCTGGCCATAGGTTTTTCTGCCACGGTATTTTCTGCAGCCGGTTTATCAGCAGAGGTTTCTTTTTTTATTTTACCAGGGTTGCTGGTACAACCTGCCAGCATACACAGGCCGGTAAGCAAAAGGAACAAATTATTTTTCATCATTAAAAAGTATTGCAACAGGAATTATTGATATTGAATATAAATTGGTTTTGGGGTAAACTGGAGTAATTCCTGCGGAGTGTATAAGCCGGTTGTATTTTTACTATCGTTTTTATAAAATAGTTTAAAGCCGGTAAACTGCACTGGCTCTTTATAAATATAGCGGAGCCAGGTAGATCTTTTTAAAATTTTATCGCCAAAGCCATCCATGTCCATTAGCACCTGCACTTCCGGAACCGTTTTTATTTTTTCATAACCCGTTACCATTCCCTGTGTAAAACGATGCACCACTAACACCTTGGGAGTAAGCTTATTTTTACGAACAACATTTGCCAAAAAATCAATGGCATCATTAATATCTTCTGCTGTAAACATGCCAATTTTAGAACCCGGTCTTTCGCCATTTTTCATAGAAAATTCCGGGTCAATACCCAGGTGAACATTGGGCAGTTGAAGATATTTTTCCAGCGTGGGCACTTCATCTTTTACGGTGCTGTGCCCCACCTGTATATCTACAAATACAAGGGCATTAATTTGTTTTGCCCAATCCATAATGGTATCTATCTGGTGAAAAGGCATACGCATACGGTGTTTGCCATCTTTGCCGGGCATGCCCTGTGCAGTAGTGGCTACATAATGCAAAGCCGGAATAGTTTTTACAGTAGAATCTGCTGCCTGCCAGGCAGCCACTTCCTGCAGTAATTTTTTAAACATAGAATCCTTAGGTATTTCTCCTAAAATCCCCATACGTTTTGAATATAAATTGCCGTAAAATGCTATAACCCTGTTATCAGGAAAAACGGCACCCGGTAGCGGATAGGCAGATTTTGCCGGCCATTTGCCCGTGGTATCGTTATTGCTTAAAGCCAGCATTTTTTTATCAAAGGCTGCAGTATCAAGAGTAGTTGATACTGTTTGAGCTGAAGAAGACTTGTCTTTTTTAGTAGATTCTTTTGTTGCATCAGCATTACCATTATTGCAACCGGTGATGCAATTAAAAAATAAAATTGCCGGCAAACATAGTAAACTTGTACTAACTGGTTTTTTCATAGCGTATTTATATTGAATATGCACTGTAGAATGAAATATTCGCCCTTTAAAATAAAATATTATTAAAAAATAATTTAAGCAAATATCAATGATAAAAACGGTAAAAAACAAATCGACGGTTTATATATTTCTTCAATAGGTGCAATTGATATAATATCAAAACCCAGGTTAATAACTAAAAAGTTAACCCAGCAGCATGCGCAAAATTTTATCCTCATCCATTTCTTTTTCCTGCTGCAGCCATTGCTTAATCATTGCATTTACATGGCGCAGTGCCAGGTCCGATTCAAAAGCGGCAATATCACTTTCAAAATTTTGAACAATGCTCTTTGCATTTTTTACTTCCCGCCGCAGCGTCTCTACCGGAAACTGCTGCATTCCAAAACCAAACTGCTGTGCCAGTACAACATATTGCGGCTGCTGAAAAATGCTTAGTTTTTCTACTTCTAAATCTTGGGCCTGTTCTTTAAGAATAGTAAGGTAGATGGTTAGCTTTTCTTCTGTAAGGCTTTCCAGGTGGTCGTTTTCGTTGTGTATCCATTTAAGTTCCAGCGTAAGCAGCGCATGAAGATTTTTCGCTTCATAAGCAGCAGTAAGCGCTTTCATTAAAATTTCTTTCTCCAGTTTTCTTTCTTCATCCTGCTCCAGGTCGGGGTGAAAAAGTTTTGCCAGCTGCCGGTAAATGGTACTGATGTTTTTTTGTTTCATTTCATCAACCGCTCTTTGCATTTTTTCGGCCTCCACCTGTTTGGCGGTTTTATTTTTTTTATTTTTCTGTTGCCTGTACCATTCATTTTCTTCTTCCTGCTGTGCTGCAAGTTTTTCTTTTGCCGCTGCTATTTTTTCTGCCATAGCAGCTTCGTCATCTATATCTACACCCTCCATATCTACATCCAGGCTCTCAAACATTTTTTCCATTTCGGCTGTGGCTATTTCTTTTTCCTGCTGCATCATTTTTGCATAGCTTATACCCTCCAGTTCCGAAAATATATCCTGCATTATGGAATCGGGTTCTGTTTCTGTTTGCTCAAAATATTGCTGCAGGTGATGCTGCAGTATGCTTTTTAAATGCCGCTGGTTTGTTTTAGAAAGTTTGTTATTCTTATAAATTTGCCACAAAACATTAATGAGTTTATACCGGCTTTCCAAAAGCCTCATTTGTACCGGGTATAATTCTGCTGCATACATCTTTAATGAAAGATCAAACTGCGCCTTTTTTTTGGCTATTTCTTTTTGAAGTTTTTCTATCTTTTGGGTAAGCCTGTTAAAAGCCTGCTGGTTTTTAGAAAGTGTTTGCTTGCCGGCTTTGCTTATGGTAAGGCCTTTGTGTTTAGACATGCCGCCATCATCAAATAATTTGTGTTGCATAAAATTTATGAAGAAAAGATTTATTTTTTAAAAGGGTAAAATTACTGATATTAAAAGCAGCACTTTTAAATATAATGTAAGCCTAAAAAAAACGTTTAAAAATACTGTATAAATAAAATCCGTTACCCTTAAAACCGGTATGCTTTATCACAATATCTTTATACACTAAATAAAAAATTATGCAACAATTAAACGGAAAAAAAGCGCTTATTACCGGTGGCAGCCGGGGTATAGGCAAAGCCATTGCAATTGAGCTTGCAAAAGAAGGCGTAGATATTATAATTACCGGCCGTAATGAAACGGCTTTGCAGGCTGCACAAAAAGAAATAAGTGAATACGGCAAAAATGTTAGCTATGCAGTAATGGATGTGAGCAAAAAAACAGAAGTAGATATTGCTGTAAAAGATATCATAACTAAAACAGGAAGTATAGATATACTTGTAAACAATGCAGGCATTGGTGCCTTTGGTGGGTTTTTAGAAATGGAGCCTGCCCTGTGGGAAGAAATTATACAAACAAATCTGATGGGGGTGTACTATGTTACCAGGGCTGTATTGCCGGCAATGATAGAAAGAAAAAGTGGCGACATTATCAATATTTCTTCTACAGCAGGCGAAAGAGGAGCAGCCGTTACCAGCGCTTACAGTGCTTCTAAATTTGGTTTGCTGGGGCTTACAGAATCTTTAATGATGGAAGTGAGAAAGCATAATATTAGAGTAAGCGCTTTAACGCCCAGCACCATTGCAACAGATATGGCCATAGATTTAAAACTTACAGATGGTAACCCCGACAAAGTTTTGCAACCGGAAGACCTTGCAGAAGTAGTGGTGGCACAGTTAAAACTTAACCGGCGTGCGCTGCTTAAAATGGCATCGCTCTGGTCTGTAAATCCGTAAGTAAACGGGATTGATTTAATATTGTTTATGCCGCAGATTCACAAAGGTAATCAGCGAATCTGCGGCATTTATTTTCATGAAATTTCAAAAGTAAAATTTTTTTTATCTGCGTTTCATCAGCCCCTTAGTATCTTAAAAAACATCATGCTGTTAAAACAGTATCAACTTAATTGTTTTCTGTATACTTTTTAAAATTATCCAGGATAGCCTGCCAGCCGCCCTTTTGCAATTCTATCGGATTTGTGTTTTCGGCTTCAAAATTTTCTGATACTGTTGTTGTATTGGCATCAGCCGTAAAACTAATGTTCACTTTCCGGTCATCATCCAAAGTGTATGCAATATATTTATTGGGGTTACGGCATCGTATGTGCCGCCAAAATCAAAACCGGCACTGCCGTCTTTTGCTTCCATACGGCAAACAAATTTACCCCCAACCCTTAAATCATTTTCTGCCCGGGGTGTATGCCATTCATCCGATGCATTGTTCCATTGGGTAATGTGATGTGGCTTTGTAAAATAAGCCCACACTTTTTCTGCCGGCGCATTGATAGTAGTGTATACAGTGATGATTGTTTTATTTGCTGTTTCCATTTGCAAAGTTTTTTATAATGAAATATTTTTTTACACTGCAAATATCTAACAACAAAATCATTTGCATGCTGTGCAAATACGAAAATTATGGGGCCATTTGCGCCAATAATAAAATCATCAGGATTGCAAAAACAACGGTCAGCCCGTTACAAGAATGTTTTAATAAATAATTTTAATTATACAAATCGCAAATATTTATCCATAAAATAAAAATCATCCGTCCTGCTTCATTTGCATCAGCATCTTTGCCTTCCACGTATAGTAAAAACAATTTGTATTAAAATATAAACTATAGCCCGGCAGTAAAGAACTATTAATACCAGAAGGCATAAATTTATCCATAAAATAAAATTCACTAATTTTATTATGTATGAGAAAGTTTATAATTGCTACCAGCACCCTGCTGTTTTACCTCCTGCCGCTTTTTTCTGCTGCCCAGAATTTTGGAGGCAATCCTGCTTTCTTAAAATGGAAACAGTTGAACAGTAAAGAAACAAGAATAATTTATGCGGCCGGCCTGGATAGCCAGGCCAGGAGAATGCATCAGCTAAACAACCTGCTGAATAATAAAACCCTTTATGCGCTTGGCCCTAAAAAACGAAAATGGAATATCGTTTTACAAAATCAAACCATCATCTCCAATGCTTATGTACGTATGGCGCCTGTTATGAGTGAGCTGTACCTTACACCCGGCCAGGATAATTTTTCTACCGGCAGCCTGCGTTGGGATGATAACCTTATCATTCATGAAAACCGGCATATACAGCAGTTAAGTAATTTTAATAACGGGCTTACCAAAGTATTTTCTTTATTACTGGGGCAGGAAGGACAACTGCTGGCCAATGGAATAACCATACCCGATTATTTTTTTGAAGGAGATGCCGTGTGGCAGGAAACACTGGTAAGCCAGCAGGGGCGTGGACGCATGCCTTCTTTTTATAACGGTATAAAATCTTTATGGCTGCAGGATAAACAATATTCCTGGATGAAACTGCGCAGCGGATCACTCAAACATTACCTGCCCGATTATTACGAATTGGGCTATATGATGGTGGGTTATGGTTATGAAAAATACGGTGAAGATTTTTGGCACAAAGTAACCAGCGATGCCGTAAATTTTAAAGGATTGTTTTATGCTTTCAACCGTGCAATAGAAAAATATTCGGGCAAAAATTATACTCAGTTTAGAAACGATGCACTGCAATATTATAAAGAAAAAACACTTGCAGCTAGCCCGGCTAAGGAACAAAATAATTATATAACGCCGGTACGGCACAATAATGTTCTGTATTATTCTTTCCCGGCAGTGGTAAGCAGCGATACGCTGCTGGTGAGCAAATCATCTTACCGGCAAATTAATAGTTTTTACCTGCTCATAAATGGTAAAGAAAAAAAATTACGGGTAAAAGATTATGGTATTGATGATTATTTTTCTTACCGTAATGGTAAAATAGTTTACAGTGCATACCGGTCAGATCCGTTGCGGGCCAACCGGGATTTTAATGAAATACGCCTGCTGGATATTTATACCAATAAACAAATAAGGCTTACGGTAAAAACCAAATATTTTTCACCGGATATTAATGAAGCCGGAACAGAAATAATTGCAGTGACCATAAATACCAATGGCAGCAATGCTTTGCATATACTGGATGCCGCAAGCGGAAAACTTATAAAGGAATTACCCAACCCTGATAATTATTTTTATACCCAAACAAAATACATCAGCGGTAATGAAGTAGTAAGCGCCGTAAGGCATCCTGATGGCAGGATGGCACTTTTAAAAACAGATTTTAAAACCGGAACTGCCACCGCTCTCACCCCCTTTACCTACAATGTACTGGGTTATCCCTTTATAAAAAACGACACCGTATATTTCAGCATGATGCAGGGGCAGGCAGATAAAATTTTTGCGGTGGATATTAAAAGCAAAAAAAATTACCAGCTTACCAATAATGTAAACGGGATGTATCAGCCGGTGATAAACGACAGAGGAGAAATGCTGGTAAGCAGTTTTACAGCCGATGGAAACCGCCTGCAAAAAATTTCTGCATCGGCCCTGTTGTGGAAAGAGCAGGAAGCAAACAATGAAATTACAGGAATACCATTTACTAATACAGCTATGGCAGGCATGCTGAGCAAAGCCTCACTGGCAGATAGTTTAATGACTGCCAGCCGCTATAGAAAATCTTTCAGACTATTTAATTTTCATAGCGCCCGGCCTGTAATTACAGATACAGAATATGGTTATACATTTTATGGCGATAATGTATTAAGCAGTTTTAGCAATAATATTTCTTACCTGTATAACAGGAATGAGCGGAGCAGCAGCATTGAATACAACGCAGTGTTTGCAGGGGCTTTTCCATTTTTTACGGCAGGGCTTGAGTATAATTACAACAGGAATATAGATACTGCTTTGAACAAGGGCATCAATTTTAATTCGGCCAAAGCAAAAATTGGTTTTTATGTTCCGCTTGCTTTTACGGGAGGCCGCACGTTTAAATTTTTAAACATATCGGGTGGATATAATTTAGAGCAACTGCCATATCTTACTATTGGTAAAAAAGTTTTACAAAACACTTCGTTTAAATATGCCAATACATTTATTTCGTTAAGCAACAGGAGCAGGCAGGCCCGGCAGCATATTAATCCGCACTGGGCACAGGCAATAACATTAAATTACCGGCAGGGATTTAATTATTTTAAAACAAAAAAACTGGTGGTAAATTCTTCTTTTATTTTTCCGGGATTATTTACCAATCACAGCCTGGTGCTTAATGGAGCTGTACAGTTTAGGGATACACTCCCCGATTTTTTTAGTAACAGTTTTTCTTATGCCCGTGGATATGAAGCCCTTAATACAAGACGCATGTTAAAGCTTGGAGTAAACTATCATTTACCCTTACTGTATCCCGACTTTGGTTTTGGGAACATCCTGTTTATACAACGCATAAGAGCCAATGCTTTTTTTGATTATAATATAAGCCGTGCAAGATTGCGTGGCACACTAACCGATATTATAAACCGTAGTGCAGGTAGCGAAATTTATTTTGACGGTAAATTATGGAATGCGCTAAATGCCGGTATTGGCATACGTTACAGCCATTTGCTGGATACCGATTTGCGAAACCCCTCTGCAAAGAACAGGTGGGAAATAATACTGCCCATTAATATTATTCCAAATTAATTTTATGCAATGACTTTATATTTTTTGCTCTTTGTTCTCTTAGCTCTTTACTCTCTTTACCCTGCGGCCTCTGCAGCTCAGCGTGCCATAATCCCACGCAGAGCCGTAGAGGGCACAGAGAGAAAAAGAGAATCTCTTTCCTCCCTGTTCTCTTTACTTATATTTTTAATTGATTAAAATACTTTTTTATGCATGCCATTAAAATTTGTTGCCCCAAATGCAAATGGGAACCAGATGGAAAATCCTACTGGCAGTGCAGTTGTGGCACCAGCTGGGATACTTTTTCTACAGGGGGCCGCTGCCCTGCATGTAAAAAAGTTTGGGAGCAAACACAATGTATAGGCCATGCAGGTGGCTGCGATGCCTGGAGCCCACACCTGGATTGGTACAAAGGTTTAGATAATATTATTAAAAACTTAAAAGAAGAAATAAAAAGAAACTGGCAGGTACCCGCATAAAATATTTGCACAGTTTTTATCCTGCAAACACCTGCGTATAAAAAATACGGCCCTGCTTATCTTTTGCAATACCAATACCAATATGCGTATAGCGGCCCAGCATATTACGCCTGTGGCCCGAAGAGTTTTTCCACATGGTTACTGCCTCCTTACCGGTAGAGGCGCCAAAAGCAACATTTTCTGCAAAATACCTGAGCGATGGCATCTTTGCTTTTGCCATTGCATTTCTTTTTGCAAAACCACTGTGCCCAAAGCCTACCCTGCGGCCGGCCATATCTGTACTGTGTTTTTGCGCAATGGCATTTAAGGCATCACTCCTTATCAATTCTTTTAACCCATTATTTTTTCTAAACTTATTGGTTTGGGTAAATACATCATCCGTAATATTTGTATTTGCAGCGGGGGTAAAAGAATTAAAGCTTGCAAAAAAAATGATACACAAAAATGAGGTATATAAAAAAATACGGTTCATAGAGGAGCTTATTATTTACAGTAAGCTGGCAATATCTGTACCGGAAAATTATAGGCTGTTTTGTAAAATAAAACTGCGCATAAGCAACCAGCTTCAATGTATTCACGTAATGTACATTGTCTCTCCAATCACACGGTTTTTTAAATGCCAATATCTTCCGGCAAAATATGTTAAACCAAAACGCTGTCCTGCCCTGCGCATCACATTTTATAAACATTAAAACAAATTGTATGCTCCACATTAATTATCAAAAATCAGTTTTATTAAAAATTGTACCTGCCTTACTGTTGGTAATGTGTATAATTTCTGGCTGTAAAAAAGAAATTGGCAGCAGCACTCCTGCAGAAGAATCAGTTGCTGAAAAAAGCGCATCAAAAGACGTAAAGTTAAAAAGTTTTATGCAGGTAAACCTGGTGGCCAATAATGGCAATTATAATGCAGCGCATATTGATGCCACATTAAAAAATGCCTGGGGTATTGCCTGGTCGCCGGGTGGCACCGCATGGGTAAATTCACAGGGCGGCCATGTGAGCGAATTGTACAATGGCGAAGGTGTAAAAGCTGCCCTTACGGTTAATGTACCTTCACCTGGTGGTAACGAAGGTGGCAACCCAACAGGAATTATTTTTAATCCTAATGTTGCAGATTTTGTAATTCCTTCGGGAAATACTACTGCCCCAACCAGGGCTGTTTTTATTTTTGTTGGCGTAGATGGTATTGTATCGGGATGGAATCCTTCATGGGGTAACCATGCTTTTACAAAGTTTAATAATGTAAGTACTTCTGCTTACACAGGGTTGGCCATTGCCAGTAATGGCGGAAGCAATTTCCTGTATGCTGCAGATTTCAGGGCACGAAAAATAAGTGTGTGGAACAAAACCTGGGCACCCGTTGCTATGTCTTTTACCGATCCGCATTTGCCTGCAGGTTATTCTCCATTTAATATACAGGAAGTAAACGGACAGTTATTTGTAATGTATGCAAAAGTGGGCAGCGATGGCAGAAGCCAGGCAGGAAGAGGTTTGGGCATTGTAAACATTTTTACACCCGCCGGTGTTTTTGTAAAAAGATTTGGAGAAAGAGAAAAACTAAATGCGCCCTGGGGTGTAACTATGGCACCAGCCGGTTTTTTTCCGCAGGAAATGGATGATGATGATGGGGATGATGATGATGGTGATGATGATGGCGATCATATCCCACAACCCAAAATACTGGTAGGCAATTTTGGAGATGGCAAAATAAATGTGTACAGTTTATCCGGCAAGTTTTTAGGCCAGCTAAAATCACACGATCATGTAATTTCTATTGATAAATTATGGGCCATTGGTTTTGCACCAACTACATCACCCATAAGCCAAAACAGGCTTTACTTTGCTGCCGGACCTAATAATGAAGAAGATGGTCTTTTTGGGTATATCATTAAAGAGTAAGGGTAAGTTAGAAAATAAAAAAACAGAGGCTGGTCATACCGGCCTCTATTTTTTTTTCAAACATTCGTATTTACAGGTGTATTGATTTCACATTTGGCAATTGGGAGATGTTGGTAACGCAATTTTTGCACCTTTGTTCAAACGATTTTTGTTATTTTGTCCTGTTATTTTAGACCTGTTAATAAAAAAATAATTTCAATAAATTAATACTATGAACATAAAAGTTGATTGGTTTTTTACTAAGCAAACAAAATGGCAGGAAGCATATTCAGAATTAAGAATGCTTGTTCTTGACTGTGGACTTACAGAAGAATTAAAATGGGGCTGCCCTTGTTATACCCAGGAAAAAAGCAACATTGTTTTAATACACGGCTTTAAAGACTATTGTGCTTTGTTGTTTATGCAGGGTGCTTTGCTTAAAGACCCAAAAAAGATTTTAGTACAACAAACTGAAAATGTCCAGTCAGCACGACAAATCAGGTTCAAAAATTTTGAAGAAATATTGAAAAGCAAATCAACAATAAAAGAATATATCAAAGAAGCTATTGCAATAAACAA
>JAYVGA010000162.1:0-24389 GCA_043772635.1 Chitinophagaceae bacterium | reverse complement strand
TTCTTCGGGAGCCTGCTCGACTGCTTTTACTGCCTTAGCATTTGGACAGCACTGCCCCTGGGCCTTTGGATGGGTAATGGATGGATAGAAAAGATTTTATACTGGTGGGCAATATCGGGTGCTGCCTGTTTACTGGAGCAGGCTACAACCAATAAAAAAAATAAACAGGATGATATGCCTGATTATAAAGAAGATTAAATTTTTATACTTATGTGTAATTGTGGAAATAAAAGAGAAGCATTTTCTTCTCAGCAATCGTTTGGGCTGAGCAACCAAAATAATATTGGCAAACAGCAAACTAAAATGTGGCCCGATGTAAAATTTGAATACACAGGCAAAACTGCCTTATCTGTAAGAGGAAATGTTAGCGGAAAAACTTATCGCTTTTCTGCACCGGGTGAGATGCAGGTAGTAGATTACAGAGATGCTTCGTCGCTTATGGGAGTGCCGGTTTTGAGAAGATTGAGGTGAAGGGGATGGGCAATGGTGAATGTGGCCCTAAATTTTGTAGGGGGCAATAGGCAAATTAAAAGAGCAAATGTTTAATTGGCAAGTTGAAAGCCTTTTTATTTTTTTAAAATCTTTGCTGTTAAAGGTTATTAGCTTGTATTTATAGTGCAGGCAAAAGGCTGCAATTAAAGCGTCGCCAAGATAGAGTACCTGCTTATTATGACAAATCTTTAGGATTCCAATTTTTCTTCATAAATTCTTGCAGAACTGAATTAATTTCAAGAACAGAACTTTGAAGTACTAGTAATGTAGTTAGAAATTCTTGCCTGTTCCTAGGAGTTCCTCCTTTTTTATGCCAATGTTCGAACATATCTAATTTTTCAAACTCTTCGTTTACTTTCAATAAATTTTTTTTGATTTTAGAAGAATCCTTCGTTTTGATGTTGACCTCGGGTAATATTTGTCTTTGAAAATAGCTATAAATAATAGAATCTAAACCAAAAGCAGCTGCCATTTTTTTTCCTAATCCTGGGGAATATATCTCAATTAAATTAACATTGAGACCCTGCACTCTAATCAATAAATGTGAAAGATTATAAATAAATTCTTTATACTCCTCTTTGATTGGAGTTTTGCCACTCTTTTGAATTGAGCTTTTAAGTTTGTCAATACTCGTTAACAGATATTTTAGATGGTGATGAGTATCTTCTAAAGCTTTTGGAGAGAAAATTTTTGTATTTCTGTCCAGAGAATCTTTTTTTACACCCCTAATTGAGTTGTAAACATCCACAATTAATTTAACTGCACCAGTTAGGTCTGAAATTAGAGACATAAGCGTTTCATTTTAGCTGCACTTAACACATTGGTATCTACAGTGAACATACAGGTTAAGATTTACGGAATTTGTTTTTGCGCAAATCGTCAAAATCAAAATCAGGCATTGCACCAAAATAATCAAATGTTACTTTTTTTATAACCTTTTTTTTGGGAGCAGATTTTTTTTTACGAATAGTAACAAAATTAAATTTCTTTAAATAACTGATTATAGTTTCTTCTTTCCCTTTTTCAATCAATAATTCGTATTGCATAGTGGCATATTTTTACTAAATTAATAAAGTTTACTCATATTGTTGATGCTCCAGCCACACCCCATTTTCTTTTAGTAAATTAATAAGTTCATCCACCGCCACTTCGCTATTGATATTTTTTTTCATTACTTCTTTGCCACGGTATAAAGTAATTTTACCCGGCCCGCTGCCTACGTATCCAAAATCAGCATCGGCCATTTCGCCGGGGCCATTTACAATGCAGCCCATAATGGCAATTTTTAATCCTTTAAGATGATGGGTTACGTTACGGATTTTTGCCGTAGTTTCCTGCAGATCAAATAAAGTGCGGCCGCAACTGGGGCAACTGATGTATTCTGTTTTAGAAATACGGGTGCGCACCGCCTGCAAAATAGAAAAAGAAGTATTGTTTAAAAACTGGTGATTGTTTTTTGTGGGCAGGTAAGTTCTTCCGCTCACTTTATTGTTTTCCATTCTTGCAGGATCGTTCATCAGCCATATGCCATCGCCCATGCCATCTAAAAACAAACCCCCGGCGGTGGTAGAAAAATGAATAAGCTGCTCATCAATTTGTTTGTGCATACTTTCTACCGCAATTACCACCGGGCAATTAATATTTTTATTCATCAGGCTTACTGTAAAAGAACGCAGCTGCTGCATGGCATTTTTTGCCGTGGCATAAATACACAGCACCACAGTTGTATCATTCTCTATAAGATCAAGTAATTCTGAATTATCTTCAGAAACATTTACCGAAATAAAATTTATTTTAGGAGAGGTTTTTTCTGCGGCAGCAAAATTATTTTTATCAAAGAGCGGAAAGTATTTTTCCGGTTCACTGGTTGTTATCCATGTTTTATAATCGCATATTACCTGCAGGGTGCCGGGTAAATTAAACGCCATTATTTTATTGCTGGTATAAATATAATCTGCTGCTGCATCTGCAATGTTCCATTTATCTGTTTGTGGGTTATAAGTATACCCAATGCTTTCAAGATGGGCAGGAGCTATTGTTTCGGCCATCATAAAATCGGCAATAACAATAGGAACATGTTTTGCTCCAATATTTAAAACCGCATGAGTAGTTCTTCTTTTATATTCAAAGGGATTATAAGGAAGTTTTGGAGAGCTGTTTTGTTCATCTCCTTCTTTGTGTGCAGGGGCCGGTGGTAGGCTTCTTACCAGATCCATACACACAGGCACTTCAAATTCAGGATCTTCTGTAAGGCTTACCCGTATGGTATCTCCAATGCCATCTTCCAGTAAACTTCCAATGCCAATAGCAGATTTTATGCGGCCGTCTTCTCCATCGCCTGCTTCGGTAACGCCCAAATGCAAAGGATAACATTCTCCAAACTCTGTTTGCATGTGTGCTATTAATAAGCGGTAGGCCTGTACCATTACCAGCGGATTACTGCTTTTCATACTCAATACTATGTTATGATAATCCTGACTGCGGGCAATGCGTAAAAATTCCATGGCACTTTCTACCATACCGTTTGCCGTGTCGCCGTAGCGGCTCATAATACGGTCGCTAAGGCTGCCATGATTGGTGCCAATACGCATGGCGGTACCGTGTTCTTTACAAATTAATACCAGCGGTGTAAACCGCTCTCTTATTCTTTCTATTTCTTCTGCATATTCTGCATCGCTGTATTCAATCTGTTCAAATTTTTTCTTATCTACATAGTTGCCGGGATTTACCCTTACTTTTTCTGCAATACGTGCAGCAATTTCTGCAGCATTTGGTGTAAAATGTATATCGGCTACCAGCGGTGTTGTGTAGCCTCTTTTGCGTAATTCATCTTTAATGTTCTGTAAGTTTTCTGCTTCGTTTTTTGATGGGGCGGTAATACGCACCAGCTCTGCACCTGCCTCAATACAACGGATGCTTTGCTCCACCGTTGCCTGGGTATCCATGGTATCAGTTGTGGTCATGGTTTGTACACGTATGGGATGATTAGCGCCCAATAAGAGATTGCCCACTTTTACCTCTCTTGTCGTAAGGCGTTTGTATTGAGTTAAAGATTCGGTATAGATTTGCATAAAAAAATTTGTAGTGGTGCGGCCGCTTTATTAAAAATTGTAAAATTAAAAAAAAGTGAGGTGTCAGGCCACTTCAATACATTTTAAATTAGAGAATATTTGTGTAGTGGCCAGACAGCTTCTACCAGTCCTTCTCCGGTTTATCAGGCGCAGCCACATTTACTTTTCTTAATTTATCCTGTAAATTTTTTTCTTTCTGCATCAATGCCTTTAGTTTTTCTTCTGCCTCTTTTTTAGTAAGTCTCGATTGCTGGGGTTTGGGCTGCTGATCTTTGTTTTTGTCTTTTTCAGGATTATTATCCTTGTTCTTATTTTCTTTGTCTTTTTTGTCTTCTTCTTTTTTTTGCTGCTGCAATGCCTTTTGCAAATTCTGCCTGGCATCTTCGTTATTGGGATCCAGTTTTAACGCATTTTTATAGGCATCTATACATTCAGGCAATTTTTTATCGTTTTGCAACACTACCCCTTTATTATACCAGGCATTACTTTTTTCTACCGGTTTATTCAGTTGTGTTACCGATTTTTCGTATGCTGCTATGGCTTCTTCTTTTTTATCGGATTTATACAAAGCATTACCCAGGTTGTATTGTGCAGTACTGTTATCAGGATTCTTTTCTACCACTTTGCCATAAGATTTTGCAGCAGCAGGATAATCTGCTTTTTTGTAAGCATCATTTCCTTCTTTGATAATAGTTTTTTCGCCCTGTGCAAAAACAGGTGAACCCGCAACAATTATAAGCAATGTAACTGCTGCTTTTAAAGCTTCTGGTTTATTCTTTTTCATTTCCGACATTAATAATTCTATAAGTAAAAACAGGAGGGCCAGCGCAAGAAAAACCTGGAAAAAACTTTTATAGTTAACCAGTGAATCTTCTTTAACCGACCGTTGATCCATGGTAGCTAACTGGGCTGCTGTATTGGCTACCACTTCTTCTGTATTGCTGAATAACTGGTAGCTGCCATTCCCTTTTTTTGCAATGGCCTGCAATGCTTCTTCATTTAATTTTGATATAACGGTATTGCCTTCTGCATCTGTTTTCATCTGCCCGGTAGTTTCATCCATAATAGGCGCACCGGCAACAGAGCCAATACCAATGGTATTTACAACTACTCCTTCTGCAGCCATTTGCTGGGCGGTTTTTACAGCGTTTTCGTCATGATCTTCGCCATCGCTTATTAATACAACCGCTTTATATTTTTTTTCTTTGCTGTTGAAAGATGCGTAGCACATTTTTAAAGCATCGCCAATTACCGTGCCCTGTGTGGGAACCGATTCGGTGCTGGCCGCTGAAAGATACATTTTAGCTGCAGCCTGATCGCCGGTGAGCGGCATTTGCAGGTATGCTTTGCCTGCAAAAATTACAATACCAATCCTGTTATTGCCCAACCTGTCTATAAGCCTGCTTAGTAATTGTTTTGCCCGTTCTAACCGGTTGGGCTTTATATCCTGTGCCAGCATACTCTTGCTCACATCAATAGCAATCATTACATCTATGCCATTGCGGTTTATTTTTTCGGCACCAGAGGGCACCCGCAAATTTGCTATTGCAAGAATGAGCAACAGCATGGCCACGGTAATCATTACAAATTTTTTAAAAAAAGAACGGAAGTTGTATTGGCCCATAAGCTGCATTACCAGTTCGGCATCACCTATTTTACTAATGCTGCTTTTTTTCTTTTTGCGGGCGTACCAGTACATGGCTCCCATAAGGGGGATGAGTACCAGTAATATTAATAAATAAATATATTGAAACTGAGGCATAGATTATTTTTGTAAAGTAGCCATTAAAGCAACAAATGATGTTAAAAAAATAATAAGAAACTGCATATCAATATTACGGGACCTGCTTTGTAGTTTATTGCCACTAATTTCACAAATTTACTAACGGAACCCTTGCTTTGTTTTTAAACCAGTGTTGTTAATGGCTACCGATTTTTAAATGAAACAGCTTCCTGAGATGTTTACATTTTTCCCTGCAGGAAGCCCAGCTCTTTTAAAATATCTTTTGTAATATTAATACGAACACGGGGCATATCAATTTCGGGATCTGGAGATTTAACAAGTGTAACAAAAAAATACACATGCCTGTTTTCTTCTATCCAGCCGGCTACCCAGCCAATGTTATTCTTTTTTTCATCAAAGCCCCATCCGGTTTTATAACTTAATTTATACTGCGTATTGTCTTCCTGCAGCATCATATCTCTTACCGACTGCTGCACGGTTTTTCTAAAAGGCAACTGATCAAAATATAATTTTTTTAGAAATCCCAGCTGCTCATCAGGAGAAATTTTTAGTTGGTTATTTAGCCAGAAAGAATCTACCGGCCCCTGTATATTGCGGTTGCCGTAGGCAAGCGTATCTATCCAATGCTGCAGTGTATCTTTTCCTGTTCTCCGGGCCAGCTCCTGAAAATAAGGAACACTGCTTACTTTAAATGCTTCCTTTAAACTGAGATCTTTATTCCATTCTTTATTTGCCCGGGTTATACCATCCCATTTTATTACCATATTTTCATCGGTGATAATACCTGTTTGTAATCCTATAAGTGCATTGGCAATTTTAAAAGTAGATGCTGGTGTCATTCTAAAAGTATCCAGTGCCATATTGTACACAGTAACTGCACCATCCGTATTGTTAAGCATGGTAAAACAGCCGTCTACTTTTTTAGCGTCAAAATATTTTTTAAGATTATTGTTAATCTTGGCCTTGTTTACAGAGCAGGAGGAAAAACAAATAAGAAATAAGAAAGCTGAAATAAGAAATAAGAAAGCTGGTACTCTTTTCATCCAATTATTTTTATACCATTATTGGTGGTGAATATTATTTTTTGAGGTGCTGTGCAGTAGCATCCAGGGCTTCGTAAAAAGGTTGGCCAAATTTTCTTATGAGTGGCTCTTTTAAAAACTGGTAAACCGGCACTTTTAATTTTTTTCCCAATGTGCAGGCAGCTTTGCAATGATCTTCTCTTGGCTGATAATTGGCAAACTGAGAAACCCCGTCCTTACTCTTTTTTACAATTACAGGAAACAGGTGACAACTCAGCGGTTTCTTCCATTTTACTTTTCCATCTATAAAGGCCTGTTCTATTCCGCACTTCACAATTCCGTTTTTATCTTTTATACCATAAACGCATATAGCGCTGTTAATAGTTGGAGTAACCCATCCAAACTCTTTATCAAAAACATACCTGCCCTGCCTGTTTATTTCTTCTACACTTTGTTTGCCCAGGTAAGGCAGCACATGTTCAAAAACTTCATCTATCTTTTTCAATTCAGCTTTATCCAATGGGGCACCTGCATCGCCATCTACACAGCAGGCACCTTTGCATGCATGCAAATCGCAAACAAATGCTTCGTGTATAATTTCATCGCTTACCAAAACATTTTCTATTACTATCATGATTACAAAAATACGATTTACTCATCCAAGCCGGGCGTTAAATACCAATAAAGAAGCAATTAGTTTTTCCAGCGGAATGTATTAATAAGATGATCTATATCCTGCTGTAAAAAATCCTGCACCGGCTTTAAAGAATCGGCATTGGGAGTGGTATCAAAATACAACGCCCCACGCATAAAATGGCGGGTGGTATCGCTCATAAAAAACTGGCGTGCTGTAGCTGCGTTTCCGCCCACTCTAAAAAAAATACCGGTAACATTATTTTTTGTGGTAAACAAACTGTCTTTAATAGAAGAAGCAACAGCTTCATTTTTATTGGTAAGGTTAAAGGCATCGTTAACCATTTTATCAAAATAATTTATGCCTGATGAATCCCTGTAACTCCCATCAGCCCGTTTTATTTTATACGTGGCTTTGCCACCAATAATTTTATAACTTAAAAAAATACGGGCCTTAAACTGCGGGAAATCTATATTGCGCCAGTAAGGGTTTTCGGGAGTACTGTCAAAATAAGTACTGTCTTTTACAATGGTTGCATAAGCGGGGTACTCAAAACTGTAGGGCACATCTGCCTCATTAAACATTACATATTTCCGCTCAGGAAAATCAATATTAAAATAGCCTCTTTTTTTTGAAGTATAAGTGCTGTTGCATGCCTGCAATAAAAATACAAGGCATAAAAAACAAGAGTGTAACAGACCGGCTTTAAGCAATTTTATCATATCAGGCCTCCTGTTGTGCTGTTGCGGGTTTAATCATAATTTTTACTTTATCAATCCTGTTTTTATTTATCTCAAGCGGCACAAATGTAAAATCGCCACTTACCAGGCTGGAGTTAGCCTGCGGAAATTCGCCTGCAATTTCAAGCACCAGCCCTGCTACAGAATCACTATCACCACGGATGCCATCAAAAGTATCTGCGGGCAGCTTCATGGCCTGGCAGGCATCGTTTATCATAAACTTACCTTCAAAAATATAATTGTATTCATCTATTTTTTTATTAACGCTTTCTTCATCATCAAACTCATCTTTTATTTCTCCAATAACTTCTTCCATAATGTCTTCGAGTGTAGCAATCCCCGATGTGCCTCCAAACTCATCTACTACAATTGCAAAATGCATTCTTTTGTTTCTAAACTCCTGCATCAAATCTTCAATAAGCTTTTGCTCATGTACAAAATAAGGAGTACGCATAAGAGCATGCCAGTCAAAATTATCGGCTTCATGCAGGTAAGGCAGCAGGTCTTTGGTATGAAGCATGCCGGCAATATCATCCAGGCTGCCTTTATACACGGGCAGGCGGGAGTAGTGCAGTTCTTCTACCCGCTTCATTAAATTGGCAAAGCTGCTGTTGTAATCAATCCCACTTACATCCATCCTGGTACGCATAATCTGTTTAACTTCTGTATCTCCAAATTTTCTTATCCCTTTTAAAATCTGTTTTTCTTCTACAGAAGCTTCATGGTCAGGCAAAAGATCTATGGCGTAATCCAGGTTGCTTTTATCTAAAGAAGCGGTATTTTCTGAACTTAAATTTTTGTTTATTTTTTCTGTAAACTTTACTGCCCGTTTACTGAGGCCGTAAAAAACACTGTTAAAAATTTCTATTACTAAAGATGAAGATGCGGCAAACCATACTTTGTGATGTGCTGCCCATACTTTTGGTAATACCTCGGCAAATAAAACAATTAAAAAAGATATGATTAATACTTTTATCAGCAGAAAAACATTTGGAGCAAATCCCAGTGGAGCCATCCAGTAATTTATAAGAAAATCCGAAATAATTATAGCGCCCATATTTACAAAAACATTGGCTATAAGCATTGATGCCTGCAATGTTTTTGGCTGTTCAAGCAGCGTAACTATTCGCCGGAAAGATGGTTGCTGTTTGGTTTTAAGCGAATTGATATCTTTTGTATTAAGCGAAAAAAAAGCTACTTCACTTCCTGCAATTAAAAAAGAAAGCAGGTATAAAACTGCGGTAATAAAAAGTAATAATACAGTTGCTGCAGGTGTTAATATTGACAACAGGTTAAACAAAATAAAATTTACTGTTTCCAGTGCCGGATGATAATGCAAAATAATTTTATTTAATAAACAATTTAGATGGCCGTTTGCGAAAGATTTGAATAATCAATATTTTAAAATGGTAATCTTTCATCACCGGAATCTTCGGTGGCAGGCGGCGGAATATCAGCATCCTGCGAACCAGGGCTATCTATAGAATCAAACCCCGGCAAAGGCTGTCCGGTTTCGTTTCTTTTATCCAGCATAATAAGATTATCTCCCACCACTTCTGTTGCAAATTTTTTGTTTCCTTCTTTATCCTCCCAGCTACGGGTTTTTAATCTGCCTTCTATATAAACCAGGCTGCCCCGGTGCAGGTATTTTTGGGCAAGTTCTGCTAGCCCCCGCCATAGCACAACCGTATGCCATTCTGTTTGCGAAATCAGCTTTCCGCTTCTGTCTTTATAGGTTTCTGTGGTAGCCAAAGAAAATTTTGCCACGCCGATATTGCCTTCAAGAAATTGAATGTCCGGATCTTTTCCTAAGTTACCTATCAGCATTACCCTGTTTACACCTCTCATATTTTATTGTATTTTGAATTTGCTTATTGGTTCTTAATGCCCTTTTAACAAATTTAAAGATACAAATTTTATATTTCAAACCTTAGCCCATATATTTAGTGGCTGTGTATTTTCCCTTCCGCCTGCTGCTGAACATAAGCATTAATGAGCTTTGGAAAAGCAAGCTTTAAGATATCCCCTTTTTTTATCCATTCCATATTTATGTGATTAGTTTTTTTATCCATTTTAATATGAATAAAAGCTGCATGTATGGTTTGATGGGTTAACTGCTGCTTAAAACCTGTAGAAATTTGTAAAATCCTGTATTTCCTTTGTGCAAAAAATTTAAATTCTTCAGATGCAAATATCTGTTCTGGCTGCTGCTGGCCGCTGGTTTCTATCAATAAAAACTCATGCAGGTTTTGCCATATATCTTTACCTGTGCGCTTTTTAACCAGTAATTTATTATCATATTCTGCCAAAATATAATAAAACCAGCGATGCTTTTTTGTTAGCCGTTTTTCTTTAACAGGTAATTCTTTCACCCAATTCTTATGGTATGCTGTGCATTTTTTTTGCAGCAAACATTCATTGCAAAGAGGTAGTTTTGGTTTACAGATAGTAGCACCAAAATCCATAATGGCCTGGTTATATAATGCAGATTTTTTACTATGCAGTAACTCCTGAGCTAATGCTGCAAATTGCAGTTTGCCTTTTGAGCTATCTATTGGTGTTTTAATACAAAAAAACCTTGCCAATACCCTGTTTACATTTCCATCTATCACTGCATGTGGCAAATTGTAGGCAAAAGAAGCAATGGCTGCAGCAGTATAAGGGCCCACTCCTTTTAGCTCAAGGATAGTTTTATAACTATCGGGAAATTCGCCCTTTAGTTCATTTGCAATAAACCTTGCTGCTGCTAAAAGATTTTTGCAACGGCTATAATAACCTAACCCTTCCCAAAGTTTAAATACTTCGTTATCAGGAGCAGCCGACATTTTTTGTACCGTTGGATATTTTTGTATAAAACTCAAATAATAATTCATGCCCTGCTCTACCCTCGTTTGCTGCAAAATAATTTCGCTAAGCCATATTTTATAAGGGTCTTTTTCACCTTTCCAGGGCATAATTCTTTTATTGTATTTTTTGTGCCACAGCATCAATAACCTGGTAAAATCTGCCTTATTTTGTTCTATTTTCATGAATATGCATAAATTTTATGTACAAACGTGTTGATAATCACTGGCTTATTTTGTATTTTTCAAAAAAAAGCATACCTTAACATCTTAAATTGTATTATATGAGAAAAGCAGATCTTATCAGCAGAATTGCTGACAAAACAGGAATTCCAAAAGTAGATGTTTTGGTAACGCTTGAAACGATGTTTAAAGAAATAAAATCTACCCTGTCTGGCGGCGAAAATCTTTATATAAGAGGTTTTGGAAGTTTTATTATAAAAAAACGGGCGGCTAAGATTGGGCGAAACATTAAAAAAAATGTAGCTGTTGCAATTCCGGAACACTTTATCCCTGCATTTAAACCTGCAAAAGAATTTGTACAGGAAATAAAAACATCTCCCAGTATAAAAGAAACTCCAAAATTAGAAGATGAAAACGATGCTTAGTGTAACTTTGCGGCCTGCTTTATAAAAGGCAGGCTTAATTAATACATGTGAAGAAATTACCTCTTATTTTAATATTTGCCGGTGTAACCTTAACCGGATTTTTATTTTTCTTTGGCCGCACTACGGAGCTTAAAAAAAACATTGCTAATGTTACTGCCCCTGCGGCTGTAACATCTTTTAATGTTTTAAATTTTATAGATAGTGCTAAAACCAGCTTTACCCCAAGCCAGGCTTTATATATAACCAAGCTGGAAAATGGTATAAGCCGGGGCGATGTACCTGCGCAACAAATACAGGCGTATAAGAGCCTTGCTGCATTTTGGAAAGACAGCATAAATTTATTTGAGCCTTATGCCCATTACATTTATGAATCAACTAAGTTGGAAAATTCAGAAAAAAACCTCACCTTTGCAGCCCAATTATTTTTAGAGAGATTGAGATCGGAGCATGATGATGCTAAATTAAATTGGGAAACAACAACAGCAATAGAGTTATTTGAAAAGGCTATACAACTTAATCCTGACAATGCAGAACTGAAGATAGGATTGGGAAGTTGTTATATTTTTGGCAAAGGCCGCAACGGAGACCCGCAGCAGACCATGAAAGGAATTCAGGAGCTTTTATCTGTAGTAAGAAAAGACTCTGCCAATATGAAAGCACAATTTGTGCTGGGTGTGGGTGGTTTTGTTTCTGGGCAACATGATAAGGCAATTGAGCGTTTTACCAAAGTAATTACGGCTCAGCCCAATAACCTGGAAGCCATTGCCTTTTTAGCCGATACTTATGCAGTAAAAGGGGATAAAGAAAATGCGGTGAAGTGGTATAATATAAGTAAGAGATTGGCCAATAACCCGTCTTATAGTAAAGAAGTAGATGAGCGTATAAAAATGCTTAAATAAAAAGCTGGTAAACCATCATATTTTAAAATTATTTATTCAAAACAAAAATTATTATTATGCCTTGTGGTAAAAAAAGAAAACGTCATAAAATTGCTACTCACAAGCGTAAAAAGCGTTTAAGAAAGAATCGTCATAAAAAGAAATAATTTCTTTTTATAAATGGTGCCCCGAAAATCATCGGGGCACTTACATCTATATGCATGCGTATAACAATCACAGTTTAGTTATACCATGCCGTTTATGTTTTACTCCATAATATAAACGGGATTCAGAAAACTTTTTACACTTTGACCAAGGAACTTATTATTAACGTACTCCCACAGGGGGTTGAGATTGCTCTGCTGGAAGATAAAAAATTGGTAGAGCTGCACAGCGAAAAAGCTGATGCTAACTTTGCCGTGGGAGACCTGTATCTTGGAAAAGTAAAAAAACTTATCCCCGGTCTTAATGCAGCTTTTGTAGAAGTTGGTTTTGAAAAAGATGCTTTTCTGCACTACACCGATCTTAGTCCCTACGTAAGGTCTATCCTTAAATTTACTACGCTTGCTGTAAATGATAAAGCAGAAGAAAGTTTTGATTTTGCAAAGTTTAAGGTAGAACCGGAAATTATAAAAACAGGTAAGATTACCGAAGTGCTCAATGGCCGCCCCAATATTTTGGTGCAGATTTTAAAAGAGCCCATAGCAGCCAAAGGCCCCCGCTTAAGTTGCGAACTCTCTCTTGCAGGAAGGTTTGTAGTAGTTACTCCATTTAACGATATAGTGGCGGTTTCCCGTAAAATTCATTCTTCGGAAGAAAGAAAAAGACTGCAAAAAATTATTGAAGCCATTAAGCCAAAAAATCTTGGTGTAATCGTTCGTACTGCTGCCGAAGGAAAGCATACTGCAGAACTTCATGAAGACCTCTTAAGCCTTGTAGCCACATGGAAAACCATACAGGACAACCTTAAAGGAGCTGTAGCACCCGCAAAAATTTTAAGCGAGCAGGGCAAAGCCACCAGTATTTTAAGAGATTTGCTCAGTGCAGATTTTAACCGCATTGTAGTAAATGATAAAAACATTTTTGCAGATACCAAAAATTATATTCAACGCATAGCTCCTGATAAAGCAGATATTGTTGCTTACTACAACAATGGCTTGCCCATATTTGACAACTACGGTGTTACAAAACAGGTAAAAGCTGCTTTTGGTAAAACCGTAAACCTGCCAAGTGGCGCTTATTTAATAATAGAACATACAGAAGCACTTCATGTAATTGACGTAAATAGCGGCTATAAAAGTGTGAGTAATAACCAGGAGCAAAATGCACTGGAAACCAACCTGGAGGCTGCTGAAGAAATTTCCAGGCAACTGCGCCTGAGAGATCTTGGTGGTATTATCGTTGTTGATTTTATTGACATGAAGTTGATGGACAACAAGAAGAAACTGGCCGATGCTATGGACCAGTTTATGAGGCCAGACAGGGCCAAGCATGCGGTACTGCCTATTACCAAATTTGGTTTAATGCAGATTACCCGCCAGCGGATGAAGCCGGAAATGACTATTAATACCAGCGAAGTTTGCCCAAGCTGCCAGGGCACCGGAAAAATATCCAGTACATTAATTTTAGAAGATGAGATAGCAAAAAACCTAAGCTATCTTATTATGCAAAAACATAAGGGGCTTACAATAGAAGTTCACCCTATTGTGTACACTTACCTCACAGCGGGTTTTCCCAGCCGCAGGTTTAAATGGAGCTGGAAGTATAAACAAAAAATAAAAGTAAAATCAAACAGCAATTATCACCTCACAGAATTTCGTTTTTTTGATGATAGTGATGAAGAGATAAAATTGTAATAAATATTTTTTAAAAGCCCTGCTTAGAAGCAGGGTTTTTAATTGTACCTGCTATTTGATAAGATGCAATCAACAGCTTTTAATAACATATAAAGCCATAGAGTGTTTGGATTTTTTCGCACCGTTATTCTGCAAAAAAAAACCTCTTTCATTTATGAAAGAGGAAATATTATTAAAACTATTTTTTTAATTAGTGCTCATGATGGTGCTGCATAGCCATCAGTTCGTCGGCAGTTACCTTTTTTTCTTTAGGTGTAGTTAGAGACGTAATAAAACCAAATATCTTTTCGGTAATTAACCGGCGGTAGGTAGCATCAGCCTGTTTTTCGTCTTTCATCATACGGTCTATATAACTTTCCAGCCAGCCTGTATCATCGCCCATACTCATTTGTCCAAAATACCGCATTACTTCTGCCCTCATGCTGTCTTTCAGTTCCGCTTCGGTAACATCCAGTTTATTTTCTGTAATCAGCCTGTCGCTTATAAGTGTCCATTTTAATTGATTGCTAAATGCCGGAAATTCGGCTTCTGCCTGCTCTGCAGTTTTGGGCGCATCACCACCTGTTTGCAACCAGCGCTTAAGAAAGCTTGCCGGAAATTCCATTTTGGTTTCATCCAGCAGGTAATGGTATAACTGATCCTGCAACTGGTTCAGGCTTTGGGCCTGCCAATAATTTTCTATTTCAGATTTAAGATTTATGCGTACCTCATCTTCTGTTGTAAAACCTTTACCCGGAAAAATTTCATTAAAAAATTCTTCATTTAATTCTCTTTTTTCTACAAGGCCTATTTTTGCAATGTCCAGTTTAAAAAATTTCTTTCCCGCATCTTCGTCTGTTTTTTCAAAACCAAGATCCTGCAGCATCATCTCCAGTTTATCGCCCTCAAAGGTTTTGTTTAATTGAAAAACGATATAATCGCCGGCTTTTTTACCTATCAGTTCTTTCTGCATTTGCGGGGTAAAATATTTTAGAATTACCGAGTTCTCTTTGCTTATGCCGCCTTCTGCAGCATTACCATCTTTATCACTCTCTGTAAACAAAACGTTTAATACATTTTCTTCATTATTTATTTCTTCCGGCTCGGTCATTTTGCCACCTTTTATCTGCATGCGGCTTATCTCTTCGGTAACCATATCATCTGTAACAGTTACTACATGTTTGGTTACAGGAGCTTTAGAAAAATCAGGTATTTCAAAAACAGGTTTTAAACCTATTTCAAAATCAAACGCTACGTCTTTAGGATTGTTCATATCCAAACTGCCCAGGTCGTTGTTAAGCGGTAAGGGTTGCGCAAAAATTTCAGGCTTTTCGTTGTTTAGCCAGCCAAACAATTCTTTTTCTATTGTTTTTAATACCTCATCAGAAAAAATGCCTGCCCCATACATTTTTTTTATCATGCCTGCAGGCACCATGCCTTTTCTAAACCCTGGTATATTAGCCGTTTTGCTGTACTCTTTTAATTTTTTTTCAAACGAAGGAAAATAATCTTCTTTGCTGATCTTAACAGTGAGTTTATCATTTAATAAACCGATGTTTTCTCTAACTACTGTAGCCATATAATTGTTTTTTAAAAATCCCTCTCCTTTGGGAGAGGGATTAAGGTGTTATTGTGCGGATAATAGGGGTCGAACCTACATGCCTTGCGGCGCCAGATCCTAAGTCTGGTGCGTCTGCCAATTTCGCCATATCCGCTTCTGGTGCGTTTGCTCCCTGCCTTTCAGGTGCCGCATCAGTTTTTGATAACTGCAAACGGGACGCAAAAGTAAGGGTTTTATTCAAAAAAACAGGAGCTTTCAGAAACTAATCTTCTTCATAAATCAATAATAATTCACTCCGATTTAGAAAATATTAATGCATTCATTAAGCAGCAGCTTATTTTTTAACTTTTTCTACAATTAAAAAATATTAATAAAGCGCTTATTATAGGTAAACGATTTTTGCCCTTGCCGATTTTTCAACTAAATTCGTAATACTCATGGAGGCAATAGAAACTATACCCACCTACAATTTATCGGAAGAAGATGAAAAAAAGGAAATCTTAAGGCATTACCGGGGCTTGCTGCGTGTATTAAAAAGCAAGTTGAAACCCGGTGATAAAATTTTACTGCGCACTGCTTTTCAAATAGCAGCCGAAGCCCATAAAACCATGCGGCGCAAAAGCGGAGAGCCATATATCCTTCACCCGCTGGCTGTAGCCAAAATTTGTGTAGAAGAAATAGGCCTGGGTATACGCAGTACTATTTGTGCATTGCTGCACGATACCGTAGAAGATACAGATATAACGCTTGAAGATATTCAAAGAGAATTTGGTGCAGAAATAACAAAGATTGTAGATGGCCTCACCAAAATTTCGAGTGTGATGGATGCCAATACATCGCAACAGGCCGAAAACTTTAAAAAAATATTACTTACCCTTACAGACGACCCCAGGGTGATACTGATAAAACTTGCCGACCGCCTGCATAACATGCGCACTATGGACAGCATGAAACGGGAAAAACAATTAAAAATTTCTTCGGAAACCGTTTATGTTTATGCGCCCCTTGCACACCGCATGGGTTTGTATAATATTAAAACAGAAATGGAAGACCTGGCCATGAAATACATGGAGCCGGATACCTACCGATACATTGCACAAAAACTACAGGATACCAAAAGAGAGCGCACCCGTTATATCAATGATTTTATCAGACCCATTAAATTAAAATTAGAAAAAACAGGTTTTGAATTTGAAATTTATGGAAGACCCAAAAGCATTCACTCTATCTGGAGCAAAATAAAAAAGAAGGGTGTTTCCTTTGAAGAAGTGTATGATCTTTTTGCCATCCGCATTATTGTAAATGATTCTCCGGAAAAAGAAAAAGAAGACTGCTGGAAAGTATATAGTATTATAACCGATGCTTACAACCCATCTCCCGAAAGACTGAGAGACTGGCTTAGCAATCCTAAAAGCAATGGCTACGAAGCACTGCACACCACCGTTATGGGGCCACAGGGCAAATGGGTAGAAGTACAGATACGCACCAAACGCATGAATGAGATTGCAGAAAAAGGACTTGCAGCCCACTGGAAATATAAAGAAGGCACATCAGACGAAAGCCGTTTTGATATTTGGTTTCACCAGATAAGAGAGGCACTGGGCAGCCAGGACAGTAACTCCCTTGATTTTTTACAGGATTTTAAAACTTCTTTTTTAACAGAAGAAATTTATGTGTACACGCCTAAGGGCGATGTAAAAATGCTTCCCATTGGCGCTACCGCCCTGGACTTTGCATTTGGCGTGCACACCGCCGTTGGAAGTAAATGTATTGGTGCCAAAGTAAATCATAAACTGGTACCCATTAGTTATAAACTCCGCAGCGGCGACCAGATTGAAATTATAACCAGTGCCAAACAAAAGCCCAACAGCGAGTGGCTGAACTTTGTAGTAACCAGCAAAGCAAAGAGTAAAATAAAAGATACACTTAAAGAAGAAAAAAGAACCATTGCAGAAGAAGGAAAATATATTTTACAACGCAAGCTTACTGCTATCAATGCCGTAATGAACCAAACAAATCTAGAAGAGCTTGCTTCTTTTTATAAGCTCAACAGCTCTCTGGATCTATTGTATGAGATAGCGGTTAAAAAAATTGATCTTAAAGAATTAAAAGAATTTACCGTTCATGGCGATAAACTTATTGCACCCAAACCTGTAAAACCTGCAGAAGAAAAACATGAGCCAGATACACATACCCATGTTAAACATAATAAACAGCATAAGGATGCAGAGCTTATTATTTTTGGCGAAAGCAGCGATAAGATCATGTACACACTGGCCAATTGCTGCAAGCCTATACCTGGAGATGATGTATTTGGTTTTGTAACTACCGGGGAGGGTTTAAAAATTCACCGTACCACCTGCCCCAATGCTACAAGGCTTATGGCTAATTATGGCCACCGGGTGGTTAAAACAAAATGGGCAAAAAATAAAGAAATATCTTTTCTTACCGGCCTTAAAATTATTGGATTGGATGATGTGGGGGTAATACATAAAATAACCAATCTTATCAGCGGAGAGATGAAAGTTAATATTTCTGCTATGACAATTGAGGCAAAAGATGGTATATTTGAGGGTAATGTAAAGGTGTTTGTGCACGACAAAGATGAGTTAGACAACCTGGTAGATGAACTCTTAAATTTGCCGGGTATTGAAAGGGTGGACAGGTACGATACGGAATAGAAAATAGCCGTTTAGTCAATGGTCAATAAGTCATTAGGAAATATCGGATGTATTGAAGATTATTACACTTACATAATGACAATTGATATAATAATGATTGACTAAAAAAAGACCTTTAAAATAAATTTCATTAACCAAAAAATAAAAAAAATGCAAGAGTTAATTTCACGCCTTACAGAAAAAGCAGGCATCAGTGCAGACCAGGCTGCAAAAGCAATAGACACCGTTAAAGAATTTGCCAAAGAAAAATTTCCGATGATGGCTGGTGCAGTAGATAATTTATTTTCGGGCAGCAGTGATAGCACTACAGCAACTACTGCAACTACTACAATAGGAGATACGGCGGCAATTGCAGACCCTTCTGCTCCTGTTACTGCAGAAGGCAGCAGTATCCTGGATAAAATCAGCGATGTTATTCCTGGCCAGACCGGGCAAAAAGTAGAAGACTTTGCAAAACATGCTGCAGATAAAGCAGAAGATCTTTTTGATGCTGCAAAAGATAAACTGAGTGGTTTATTTGGTGGAGATAAAAAATAATTTTTTTACTTACAACAAAAAAGCCATCTCTAAAAGGATGGCTTTTTTGTTGTATAAATTTAATCTGAAAGCTTTTAGTTCTGTAAATTAAAAGGAGTGGGTTTTTTAAAAAATAAATTGACCTTCAATAAAAATATAGGGGCAGGCACTGACTATTAACTATTGACTCCTGACTATTGACTCCTGACTATTGACTCCTAATTCCTGACTCCTCCCTCCCTACTTCAAAACCTCCCTGCTTATCACCAATTTTTGTATTTCACTCGTTCCTTCGCCAATGGTACACAACTTACTATCCCTGTAAAATTTTTCTACCGGAAAATCTTTAGTATAACCATAGCCGCCAAAAATCTGCACAGCATCTGTACTTATTTCTACCGCAATTTCGCTGGCATAATATTTTGCCATTGCTGCTTCTTTAGTCATGGGCAGACCCTTCATTTTTAAACTGCAAGCCTGGTTAATGAGCAGTTCTGCTGCAGCTATTTTAGTAGCCATATCTGCCAATTTAAAAGATATACCCTGGAAGTTTGCAATAGGCTGATTAAACTGGTGCCTTTCTTTTGCATACTGAACCGATGCTTCGTAAGCCCCTTTTGCAATGCCCAAGCTTAGTGCTGCAATAGAAATTCTTCCGCCATCCAGTACTTTCATAGCCTGTTTAAAACCTGCGCCAATTTCGCCCAGTCGGTTAGCGTCGGGAACAATACAGTTATCAAAAATCATCTCGGCAGTTTCGCTTGCTCGCATGCCCAGTTTATTTTCTTTTTTGCCGGCACTAAAACCTGCTGTGCCACGCTCTACAACAAAAGTGGTTGAGTTGTCTTTTGTTCTTGGCTCGCCGGTGCGGCACACCACCACTGCAATATCACCACTCTTACCATGGGTTATCCAGTTTTTTGTTCCGTTAATCACCCAGTTGTCGCCCTGTTTTACAGCAGTAGTTTTCATGTTGCCCGCATCGCTGCCGGTATTGGCTTCGGTAAGTCCCCATGCACCCAGGTGCTCTGCAGTAGCAAGTTTGGGTAAATATTTTTTCTTTTGCTCTTCGCTCCCAAAAGCTAAAATATGACCTGTGCACAAAGAGTTGTGCGCCGCCACAGAAAGACCAATAGAACCACACACTTTAGCAATTTCCTGTATGATAACACTGTACTCAAAATAGCCCAGCCCAGTGCCGCCATATTGTTCCGGCACAAAAACGCCCATCATGCCCAGCTTACCAAGTTCTTTAAAAATGTGAAGTGGAAATTCCTGGCTCTCGTCCCAATCCATTAAATAAGGCTTAATATGCTGCAGGGCAAAATCCCTGGCACTCTGGGCAACCTGTTGGGTTATTTCCGATTCTTTGAAATTCATATGGCTTTAAATTAGGCGCAAAAATAACCTATTTAAATTTCAGGCCAAGCCGGTTGTGTAAAATAATGAAGGCTTATGGAGAAAAAATATTTTATACTTTAATAAAATCACCATTCTTAAAATTGATAGTCGTCAAGGAAAATTGACGGATATATCTTTTATCGCTATAGTGCCCAGCAATAGCACATTCTTGCTAGGAGTATTGTCTTCCTGATTTTATTAACTTATAGTTTTTTGCTTGTTCATAATGCATTTATTACTGCAATATTTAACTTCATCCCATACCTTCTCCCATTTTTTCGCCAGGTAAAAGGCTTTTGCATACCACACAAATCTTTTGAAGTAAAAATCCTTTTTTCATTTTTCAACACTTCGAAATTTCTTTGAGTTATTTATTTTGACCTGTCCCGATAATTTCGGGGATACCAGCGAAAGATTTTCATAGCATCAGTGTGTGCTTGCCCCTATGCATGCGTAGGGGTCACAATCCCTGACTGCTGGCGCAGACAGGCAGGCTTTCATCGGCCTACATAATGGCAGCATTATAGCCCATATAAAAAATCTCAGAAAAAATAACCCGAACAGCTTCTTAATTCATTCAAGGATTTATTTCTGATTACAAAAATAGATTTATGGTTTTGCATAAGGCATACGACCAATCGGCTTTGAAATAAAGTAAGCATCAAGACCCTGACTGATTAATACTTCGGCTTCTGATAAATTTACAAATCCGTCCTGGCCAACCATTGCATCATCTATATCTACCTGCATTACACTGCCAACAATAAGTACAGTGCCATTTATGGGGATAGGAATGCTGTCTTCAAACTTCATTGCAATTTTTACCACAGCATCCTCCACAAACGGGGCATGACAACATGAATGATAAAATGCTGCGAAACCTGCTTTTTCAAATTCAGAAATACGGCTGTCGTACCGGGCTGATGTTTGATGTGCTTTTTTATAATGAGCAGCCTGGATAAAGTTTAAAGTATATTCTTTTGTATCCATTATATTTTGCAATGTATCTCTTTGCACACTGGTTGGCCTGTTTATTAATCCTAACAAAGCTGGGTTAGCACCTAAATGAATGAGAGAATTAAAGATGGCCAGGTTAGTATAACCATCTGCAGACTTTGTGCCTACCAATACTGCCTGCCGAAAACCAGCCAATGAATTTATAAACGCTGTTCTGTACCGTTGTTCCAATTGCTCTATTCCGTCTCTGTTTATAATCACATTTTTATATTTATTTGTATAACTGCTTTTCTACTTTTTTCCAGTAACTAAAAAAAGAAGGATGGTATCCTGTAACATCTTCCGCTATCCAATCCCTGGCTTCTTTAGTTCCGCTATAACCTACATTAAGAGGATGCTCTTTGTAATAAATATTTTCTACATTATAATTATCAGAAAATGATTTAAACGAACCTGTGTACACCTGCATACCAGGAATGTTTTTACTTAATGCAAACATAAAATCTATACAGTTTTTACTTACGGGATAATGCGAAAAAAATTCGGGCTCTATCAGCAAAATTCTGTTGCCCTGCTCATCCTTATGCCATAACGGATCAAGGTTGTAATAGTTGTAAATAAAAGTTGGCAACACAGCATCAATTTTAATATTTGAAGCTACAGGAAAATCCATTTTTGGAATAAACTTTTGGGTAACTAATAATTGGGCAGGTGTTTCTATAAGTTCTATAGCTTCATAAGATTTATCCAAAAAAGTATTTACCTGATTGGTATGTGTGTACTTATTTATGTTTCCCTGATTGGCGTAATATTTTTTATTGCTATTGGCTCCCGCAACCCACTGCCAGCTGCAGGCATTACTGGCCCAGTCTCCATCAAGCAAATGATAATACATCCATTGGGCAGGATGATACCATTGTGATTTGGCAATATTGCAAACCAAAGAAGCCGTGTACATTCTGCAATGATTGTGCATGTAGCCATTGAGGTATAGTTGCAAAATTGCATTGTCAATACCCTCTATACCCGTTGAAGCATTTAAAACCTGCAAAGGAATTTCATGATTTAAAACAGGCTGTTGCACATGTTTAATATCCTGGTTCAAATCTTTTACCTGGCCAACTCTTTGAAAATAATCACGCCAGCATAACTCCTTTACAAAAGATTCTATCTGAGCAATTTTATATCCCTTTTCTAAAATACTTTTGAGCACTTGCCTGGTACTGATGACACCTCTGGAAATATAGGGTGACAAACAGGTGACTGCACCATCTGTAAAGTTCCGGGTTTTTCCATACTGCACCGGATCTATTTGGTCAATTCTTTGAAGAATACTTTTATAATCGGTTGCAAATTCCATCTATCGCTTACTGATTTTATTCATTGATATAGTTTTCTGCAGCGCACATTTAAAACGGGCTATCTCAGGATTTCTTTTTTGTGCATGCTTTTTACTAATGCCACTATTCACTCTTTTTCTCCACAAATTAAAGCTGCTGCGTTTTAATTCCTTTCTCATTAAGGCAATTACATTGGCCTCTGAAAAACCAAATTGTATTTTGATAGCTTCAAAAGGCGTTCTGTCTTCCCATGCCATTTCAATTATCCTGTCAATATCTTTTTGCTCCATCTATAAAAATATTTAGAACGTCGTTCGTTTCCATTTAACGGTAACGGGTGAGCCTTTTGCAATAATAACCGAATCAGGTTGATGATTACTCAAAAAAGAGAAATCGTTTCCATACATTGACTTAAAGTCACAATGAATAGAATAATCTATTACTTTATTTACAAACCATCTTGGATGATTTACTTTATATTCCTGGGAAAGCTGATTATTTATTTTTGTATATCCGTAGTAATGCTCAAAGATGAATTCTTCTATACTGCCCGGTAACATTTTTTCATTTTCCGCAACTGCATTTACGGCTATGTGATTCCATGTATTATTTATTTTCCATTCATATCGTATGCTTTTGGCAGCATTTGTAATATCTATTAAATTTTTTGTAGGAATAGCAATGTAGTGTTCTTTATACAGCCGGTTAGCAAGCCATGCTACTATTTTGTAGGGAACGGTTTCATTTATAAAAACCACGCCCCGCTTTATAGTGTCTCCTTCAACCCTCTTTACATAAAAACGCAGATTAATTTCTTCAAACGTTCCTAAAAATGGTATTGGTATTTTAAACAGGCTGGTTTGCTTAAACATAAAACCAACCAGGCTCACATAAGTTTTGCTATTATAAAAATCCAGTTCAACGCCCTTAGGTAAATAAGGTTTTAATACATCAGCATTTACTTCATAATTAGCCATAATTAGATTTTCCCAACGGGCTGATAAAAAAGTTTCTGTCATTTTATATTGTAAAAGGTTACACTATTATTGTTTTAATTTTTAATAGAAGACATACCCCCATCTACATGTAAAATTTGCCCTGTTATCCAACTGGCTTTTTCGGAAAGTAAAAACGCTGCCATGTTTGCAATGTCTTCTGTTGTACCAATTCTTTTTAATGGATGTCTTTGTGCGTTTGCCTCTACTTTTTGTTCCGTATTTAATAAGGATGATGCAAGAGGTGTATTGGTTAAGGATGGCGCTATACAATTCACTCTTATTTTAGGAGCAAATTCCGCCGCCAATGATTTTGTTAATCCTTCAAGAGCACCCTTAGAGGCAGCTACCTGTGTATGAAAAGGTAAACCATTTTGTACTGCAAGGGTAGAAAATAAAATGATTGAAGCATTATCAGATTTTTTTAATCTTGGTAAAACTATTTGAATAAGTTTTATGGCTCCCACTACCTGCAGTTTATAATCTGCTTCAAAATCTGCAGGTTTTATTCTTTCAAAAGGCCGGAGGTTAATGCTGCCAGGGCAATAAACCAATCCTGCTAAGTCATCCGGCAAAAAATCTACTGAAAAGTTTTCTTCTAAAACATTCAAATGATGATAGCTTATATGTGGGTTTTCAGCAGCGGGTTCATTTTTGTTGTAGGTTGCTATTACCTGGTTACCGGCTTCGGCAAGTTGAGTTGCCAATTGTTGTCCGATACCACTGGAGCCGCCTATTATTAAATAATTCTGCATTATAGTTTTAGATATTTATTGCAACAACAATAAATGCAGGCATTTGTTTACTCATTTAATTTTTCAACCGGTTTTTTGTGCCCACTTTTTTTTGATGGAGTTTAAGATTATGTACATACCTGTACAAGGGTTTTTTATTTTATTTATGTAGAATTTAAGCCTTCGTTTTAAATTAAATATTAAAAAGGAGATTAACTATTTAATAAAAAGTGCAACTTATAAATTTGTTATTTGCCGGTGCCTGATCCCGCATTCAGGATTTTTGTTTTTTCATTTCTCTTAATGCCAATATAAATCCTGCTGCAAATAATAGTGT
>JAYVGA010000161.1:0-10538 GCA_043772635.1 Chitinophagaceae bacterium | reverse complement strand
GTTTTTAACCAGGGCTTTGGGGTGCAGGAAACCCGGTATCTTAATGCTGATGGTTATTTTACACTTTCAGGATTTTACAATATTTCCAAACCGGTTAAAAACAGGAAATTTGTATTTAACCTGGGTGGTAACCTTACTTATTACAACAATGTTTCTTTTGTAAACAACCAAAAGAACAAGGGAAAAAACTGGTTGCTGGGTCAGCGGCTTTCTGTAGATTATAAATTAAAGAAATGGCTGGAAAGTAATGTGGCCGCTAACTTTAGCCTTAACAACAGCGAATACAGTTTGCAAAAACAACTTAACAATACTACCCGTGCATATACTATTTCTCACAGTTCAAGAATTTTTCTGCCAAAAGGAATTCAATTTAATTATGATATAGATAAAACCATAAATGATGGTTTTGCAAACAATGTAGGGGCCAATCCACTTATCATAAATGCCACGCTGGAAAAACAATTTTTAGAAAAGAAAAATCTTTCGCTCCGCCTGCAGGCTTTTGATATGCTGGATGAAAATACCAACATCAGCCGTACAGTAACGGCAACAGGTTTTACAGATAGCCGTACCAACAGGCTGGGAAAATATTTTATGTTGAGCTGCATATACCGCTTAAACAAATTTAAGGGAGAGGCTCCTGCAAGAAGAGGCATGGGTGGACCACCACCACCACACATGTTTTAAAGTTTACAGCAATTAATTTTTATTTCAACTTTATACCCGCATTTCTGTTTTACTTTTACAAAGTAAAAATAAAAAATGGCGTATCGTTCAATGGAAGAATGCCTGCTTGATCTGGAAAAGAACGGGCAGCTGATTAGAATAAAAGAAGAAACAGACCCACACCTGCAGATGGCTGCAATACACTTAAGGGTGCACGAAGCTGGCGGCCCTGCACTGTTGTTTGAAAATGTAAAAGGCAGTGAGTACCGTGCAGCATCCAATATTTTTGGAACACTGGAGAGAAGCCGTTTTATTTTTAGAGATACCCTGAAATCTGTTCAGCAGTTAATAGATCTTAAGAGCAATCCTATTGAAGGAATAAAACATCCCATCAATAATTTTAATGCGGGTCTTGCAGCATTTAAAGCCTTGCCTTTAAAAAATCCTTTGTCAAAACCTGTACTGCACAGTAAAATAAACATCCAGGATATTCCGCTCATACAGCACTGGCCCATGGATGGCGGGGCTTTTGTAACACTGCCGCAGGTGTATAGCGAAGATGCAGACAAGCCCGGTATTATGAATGCTAATCTGGGTATGTACCGCATACAGTTAGACGGTAACGATTACACGCTGAATAAAGAAATAGGATTGCATTACCAGTTGCACCGGGGCATCGGCGTGCATCAAACCAAGGCCAATAAAAAAGGGCAGCCACTTAAAGTGAGCATATTTGTCGGTGGGCCTCCTGCACATTCGGTAGCAGCAGTAATGCCCCTGCCCGAAGGTATCAGCGAAATGACTTTTGCCGGTGTACTGGGTGGCAGAAGATTTAGATATGTTTATGAAGACGGATATTGTATAAGCACCGATGCAGATTTTGTAATAACCGGTGAAGTGTATCCCGGAGAAAATAAACCTGAGGGGCCTTTTGGAGATCACCTGGGTTATTACAGTTTGCAACACAACTTTCCTTTAATGAGGGTGCATAAAGTATATGCAAAAGAAAATGCCATTTGGCCATTTACTGTGGTGGGCAGGCCACCGCAGGAAGATACCAGTTTTGGCCAGCTCATTCATGAAATAACCGGTGCCGCATTGCAGCAGGAAATACCAGGGCTTAAAGAAGTGCATGCAGTAGATGCTGCGGGCGTGCATCCCTTGCTGCTGGCCATAGGCAGCGAAAGATACACGCCGTACGCTCCTGCAAAACAACCTGCAGAAATACTCACCATTGCCAATCATATTTTGGGCACCGGGCAATTAAGCCTGGCCAAGTTTTTATTTATTACTGCAGATGACAACAATGCATTAAACACACATGATATTGAAGCTTACCTGCAATTTATTTTACAGAGAATAAATCTTTTAAGAGACATTCATTTTTATACCAATACCAGCATAGATACCCTCGATTATTCGGGCACAGGATTAAACACCGGCAGCAAAGTGGTGCTGGCAGCTTATGGAGAAATTATAAGAACACTGGCCACAGAACCGGCACAGCAACTAAAAGAATTATCCGGTTTTGAAAATGCGCAGATGGTATTACCCGGTGTAGTGGTATTGCAGGCTGCAGCTTTTAAGAACTATGATGCTGCGCAAAAAGAAATGAACAGTCTTGATGAGCAGTTAAAAAATAATTTACCTGCATTAGAAAATATCCCTATGATTATTATTGCTGATGATGCCGGCTTTGTTGCCGAAAACCTGCGCAATTTTTTATGGGTTTCCTTTACAAGATGCAACCCATCGCATGATATTTACGGAATAGATGCTTCCATTACCCACAAGAATTGGGGCTGCAATGGCCCGCTGGTACTGGATGCCAGGATAAAACCACATCATGCCCCGCCGGTAGAAAAAGATGCAGCCGTTGAAAAAAGTATCAATAAGTTTTTTGAGAAAGGGGGAAGTTTGTATGGGGTGGGGTAGAGGGTTTTATGGATGTGATGAGGTTAATTTATTTTAAAATTTATTTTGATAAGAGATAAAATAATGTTGATATTAGTAAAAGCAGATAGCATGTGTTTATAAGAAAGGAGATAGCGTTAACACTTATACCGGAATAAAAGATGATAATTATTATTTGTTATAGTAAGTTCCCATTATTTTTAAAAAGATTCCCACAAAAAACACTATTTTGTTTTCTCAAATAACTCAAATGAAAACTTCTTTTTTATTGCCCTTGCTCTTCTTATTTCAATGCTGCCAATCTCAGCCATCTGTTAAAATAAATTCTGGTAATAATAATAATACCCTGCTTTGGGAAATATCCGGCAAGGATATTAAAAAGCCCAGCTATCTTTTTGGCACATTTCACATGATGTGCAAAGATGATATTAAGTTTAGTGCCAGTCTGCAGGCGGCACTAAAAAATGCAGCAGAAGTTTATTTTGAAATGGACCTGGATGATCCCGCCAATACGCTGGGTGCTTTGTTTTTTATGAATATGAAAAATGGCCAAACGCTCAAAGATTTTTATACAGAAGCAGAGTATAATAAACTGCAGTTGTTTTTTAAAGACTCCTTAAGAACTTCGCTCACTACTTTTCAAAAAATGAAACCTTCTTTTTTAGAAGCATTTCTTTATCCCAAACTGATGCCCTGCAAAAATCTGAGTGGAGTAGAACAGGAACTGCTGCTGCTTGCATCAAAAGATAAAAAAGAAATAAAAGGTTTTGAAACCATTGCTTTCCAGGCATCAGTGTTTGACAGCATACCTTACAGCACACAGGCCAAAAGCCTTTTAAATTCTATTGACAGCATCGATAAATACAAAATTTATTTTGACAGTATGCTGCTGGTGTACAAATCGCAGCAGTTAGACAGCATTGAAGCTATGTTTACCAAATCTGAATTTGGAATGAAAGATGGCCTGGAGCTTTTGCTGGATAAAAGAAATATAAACTGGGTAGTACAGTTAAAAACAATTTTGCCTGCAACAAATATTTTTATGGCAGTAGGAGCCGGGCATCTTGTAGGAAAAAATGGATTGATTGAACTGCTGAGAAAAGAGGGATATACATTGCGGCCTTTGGATAATAAATGATGTGGTTAGTTTTGATTTTAGAAGTTACAGGTAAGTCGCTAAAGGGAGAACACTTCACTAGTGAGCGTTTATAAAAATGATTTCTTACTTCCTAAGCTTTGAGCCGTCGATGATAACACCGTACGGCCGCCTTAAAAAGTTTTAGTTTAGCTTTTGAAAGAGGGAAGATAGAGTCGGCACAGGTCAGCCTTTACCAAATGCTAACACACCCGCATAGCCATCGGTAGCCTAAAATACCATTTTTGCCCATGCGGAGTATTTAGGTATCCATTTTTTTAAACTATTCATAATGGTATATTAGTAATATTATTTTATCACTATTTCTTTTTTAAACTCCTCTATTTCATATAAAAAAGAAATGGCTTTGGTTAAAGAAGTCCACTCCCGGTTGTTAAACAGTATTTTAAACCATTTCTTATTAATGTTTTTAAAGTTAATATTTTTATACAGCCATACAGAAACACAGGTAAAAAATAAAACAACCGGAATGTTTACCAATAAAAATATTTTATCTGTAAATAATGCAGGCGTAAACCAAAAGGTACAGTAAAAAGGAGTTTGCAAAAAAAGAATGCGCCCGGTTTGTAATGTAGAACTTTGAAGCTTTATGGTTTTTTCCTGGGCCTCTATAACAGAAGCAGCATTATTTATTTTATTGATAAGCCATACATGTTTTAGATACACCACAATGGCAATAGAAGTAAAGATGGCTATTGCCGATGCAGATATTACAAAAAATATTTTAGACCATCCCAAAGAATTAAGCACTAAAAAAATAAGGAACGCCACCCATAAAATACCTGTTGCAACCATTACCAGTTTATATCTTGCAAGGCCGTTTAATGTAGCACTTGCCTTTTGTTTTTGAAATCTTTCAAACTGCTGCAGGTTTAAAGCCCAGGATTGGAGGTTGAGTATGCGGGCTTCCTGAAGCCTGCTGTCATATTGTTTCCATATTTCATTTAATTCTATATCCTCCATAACCGTTATTTTTTATCTTGTAAAAATTGTTGTTTTAATCTTTCTTTTATCCGGCTTATCCTGGTAGCTGCATTGGTTTCGCTGATGCCTAAAATTTCTGCAATCTCTTTATAAGATTTCGATTCAAACCACAGCAGTATAAGCGCTTTATCCAGCTCTTTCATTTGTGCAATGAGCTGCTGCAGCAATTGTATATTTTTTTCAGACTCCTCATTCTTAGGCGGGAAGTCTTCAATATTAATATGATGCTCAATTATGGGAACAACGGGCATGGCTCTTTTCTCTTTTCTGTAAAAACTGATGGCCACATTTAATGCTACCCTGTACATCCAGGTAGAAAATTTGTAGTCGGGGTTAAAAGTTTTGCCCGACTTCCATAAATGATAAATGATTTCCTGCGCCAGGTCTTGTCTGTCTGTTTTGTTTTTGCAATAGGAACTACATATTTTAATAATAATGCCCATATTCCCCTGTATCAGTTGCAGAAAATTATCTTTATCAGCGGTGGTATCCATTTCCTTTTTTTGCACTCTTAGTTATAAGATGATTCGCAGAAGTTAAAAAAAATCACAGTAAAGGGATAAATTATTTTAAGAAGATAAATTGTTTGGCAGGTTAACCGGCCTTTTTAACAAATTCTTTTTCTCCGGCTTTAATTGTGATGGCCACATCATTTTTCCCGGGAGGTATGGGGCAGTTATATCCGCTGGTACAGGCACAGCAGAGGCAGGCATTAACTCAATGACTCATTGCCGATCATTCAATGGGGCAACTCCCTTGATACTCCCGATAGTTTTTATAATCTTAAACCTCGTAAACATATCTTCGCTGTACCAGTTTTGTTTTCTTGTTTTTTGTATTACAGCTGCATGTTCTTTGGTACCGTAGGCAAAAGCTTTCATATCTTCTTTACTTTGCCACACGCTAAAAGTTGCCTGTTTTATCCAGGGTATTTCTCCAATACCGGCACTAAATAAAAAGCCTTTTGCGGTATGCATATGTGCCGCAACCGGGGCTACATTTTGCCAAAAATATTTAAGCTTATTTATGCGTATGGTGGCCCTGGTAAGTACAGCTATAGTTCCCTTATAATCTGTTTTTGGGGGCAGCTCTCCAAAAACTTTTTTGCCATCCCATAAGCCATGGCTCTCTATGGGCTCCATTAAAAAAGTGCATGTTTCGCATTTAAAAAATGCAAACCAACCTGCAATAAATTTACCCAATACTTTTTCATTAATATGCTTTTCATTTAAGGTAACGGCATCCCAACTCTGAACTGCTAACTCTGAACTTTGAACTGTAAGAACCGCCCACTGCTGCCAATCGGGTTTTTTATCAAACGTGCCGTTTTTGCCAGAGCCCAGTAATTTATAAAAAGAATTTTTTTTATTCAGCCACAAAGGCAGCCGGTGTATGGCCATAGCAAGCAAAGCAAAAGGGATAAATATTTTCTTATAGCCTATAATGGTGAGCGAAACCTGCATAATTGTATTTGTAAGATAATACAAACCATTTTTAGACTAAAATAGTTTAAAAAATAAATAGAAGAATAAGAAGCTATTTAAAAACGCAAGCTCCCTCAAATTTATAAAGGCTATGAGAACAAAGAGAAAAGTAGATTAATGAGAAAAAAGTGAAGCAGTAATTTAAAATACTTCTTTGTTCTCCTTTTCTCTTTGTTTTCTTAGCAAAAAAGCAAAGCTATTAATCTTCAGAAAAAAACAGCAAAGAGAACAAAGGGTAAAAGAGGGATAAGAGTTGAGTGAAGCAGTTATTTAAAATACTCTTTGTTCTCCATTTCTCTTTGTTCTCTTACTAAAAAAAATAAGCTGAGAGAAAAGAAGTTTTAAAAGAAAAAATATTTTTAGCTTATTTAATTTACTACCTGTTCTCTTTGTTTAAAAAAAATACCCCGATCAATCAGGGCATTTTATAAAAGCTTTATTTAAAAAATTAAAACTGCTCCAGTTTACTAAAGAAAAAATCGCCTTCAATAGCAGCGTTCTCATCGCTGTCGCTGCCGTGCACCGCATTTTCGCCAATAGAAGCAGCATATAATTTGCGGATAGTACCTTCTTCTGCCTGGGCAGGGTTGGTAGCTCCAATAAGTTTACGAAAATCTTCTACAGCATTTTCTTTTTCTAGTATGGCCGCAGCAATAGGACCACTGCTCATAAAGCTTACCAGTTCGCCATAAAAAGGACGTTCTTTATGCACTTCATAAAACTGACCTGCCTTTTCGCTGCTCAGGTGTATCATTTTTAAAGCAACAATACGGAAACCAGCCGCATTTATCATAGATAAAATAGCGCCGGTATGTCCTTTTTTGGTAGCGTCCGGCTTAATCATTGTGAAGGTTCTGTTATTCATCTTTATAATTTTGGGCGCAAAGATAGGAATCTTGATAATTAGCTACTGCCCTAATTTGCTTATTAGCCAATTAACCCTACTTTTGCGCCTCGTTATGCAAATGATATCTGCAATATTTCCGGAACTGTCTGTTAAAAAGAAGATAGTTATTACCATGCATCAAAAACCCGATGGCGATGCAATGGGCTCTGCGCTTGGGCTTTACCATGTATTGATACAGCTTGGGCATGAGGTAGTGGTTATTTCCCCTACTAACTGGACCTCTTTTTTAGACTGGATGCCTGGTACTAAAACGGTAATAGATTACGAAAGAAATACAGATAACTGTAATGAAATTATAAAAAATGCCGACTGGATATTTTGCCTGGACTTTAATACCCTTAACCGTACAAAAAAAATGGAGCCGGCTTTACTGGCTGCTACGGGTAAACTCATTTTAATAGATCATCATCGGGAACCGCAAACAGAAGCTTTTGCTTACGGCATAAGCGATACCGGCAAAAGCTCTACTGCCGAAATGGTGTACGATTTTATTTTAACCTCTGGCAATGAAGATAAAATAAACACCGATGTTGCAGAGTGTATTTACACCGGCGTAATGACGGATACCGGCTCATTCCGTTTTCCATCTACCACGGCTAATGTGCACAGGCTGGTGGCATTGCTTAAAGACAAAGGTTTAGAGCATAGCAAAGTGCATGAGAATATTTACGATAATTTTTCGGAGAATCGCCTTAGATTTATTGGCAATGTTTTGCTAAACAGGATGGAAGTATTTTATGAATACAACACAGCATTAATAGCCATACCCGGCGATGACCTGCTTAAATACGATATTAAAACAGGCGATACAGAAGGACTGGTAAATTATCCCCTGAGCATTGAAGGCATAAGAATGGCAGCCATTATTATAGACAGGGGAGAAGAACGTAAATGTTCTTTCAGGAGTAAGGGAGATGTAGATGTAAATACATTTGCAAGAAAATATTTTAATGGCGGCGGGCATTTTAATGCAGCCGGCGGACAAACCACTGCATCGCTGGATGAAGCGGTAGGACATTTTATAAGTTCTATGAAAGAAAACAAAGAAATATTAGCTACATATCAATTTTAAAATAAATAACAAAAAACAATGAGAAAAATTTCGTTCGCATTATCACTGGCAATACTTGCCTTATCGGCATGTACCACATCTTTTAAAAAAGGTGATGAAGGCCTGGAGTATAAAATTATTTCATCGGGCAATGGTGAAACCGTAAAATACGGAAACTATATGCAATTGCAGATTGGACAATTGTATAACGATGGTAAAAAAGATTCACTTATCTCTGATACAAGAACTTCGCCACAGGGTGCAGCTTTTGAAGTACTGGATTCTGCCAATATGCCTCCGGCTTATTTTAAAGTGCTTGGCCAGTTAAAAAAAGGCGATAGCCTTGTATTAAGAATACTGGTGGATAGCGCATTTAAAAAAGCGCCACAGGGTATCCCTCCGTTTTTTAAGAAAGGTCATTATCTTATTACCACAGCCAAGGTAGAAAATATATTTACCACACGTGAGCAGGCAGACAGTGCAAGAACCGCTGTAATGGCTGTAGCACAGGTAAAACAAAAAGCCATGGCCGATGTACTATTAAAGAAAGATGATAAAACCCTTACCGATTTTTTTGCAAAAAATAATATACAGGTTGTAAAAGCTCCATTAGGTACTTATGTGCAAATTACACAGCCCGGTACCGGTGCCAATATTGATACCTCTGTTGTGGTAAAAACAAACTACACCGGCAAAACGATGGAAGGCAAAACATTTGACTCTAACACAGATGCAGCATTTAACCATGTACAGCCTTTACTTGTAAATATGACGGGCGATCCAAGCCTGGGACAGGGTGTTATACTGGGCTGGACAGATGGTATGAAAATGCTGAACAAAGGTGCCAAGGCTAAATTTTATGTTCCTTCTTCTCTTGCGTATGGCACACAGGGAGCCGGGCAGGATATTAAACCAAACTCTATTTTAGTTTTTGATATAGAAGTGTTGGATGTTTTAAACCGGTCACAGGCCATGGCAGCGCAGCAGGAAGAACAAAAAATAATGCAGGCCATGCAAAAGAAATATATGGACAGCATGCAAAAAGTAAACCCACAACCGCAGCAGCCGGGTGGACCAAATTAATAATTAATACTATTTTATTTTTAGAAAAGGCTTCCTGAAAAGGAGGCCTTTTTGTTTGGTATGATAAAAACAAAAAGACAATACCTGAGAAATAAGTATTTACAGGAAAATTTCCTGGATAAAATATTAATCATTTTAAAAAAGATATTTTTCTAAAAAATCTTTGCTGCCCAATATTTCAATTTCAGAAAAGTAAAAATCATTTTTATCTTCTGTAATAATTACCTGGCAGTTATTATTTTTAGCGGCATAATATTCAAGGCCATCTTCAAAATCATTTACCTTTTTGTTTGCTATGGCTGCAATCACTTCTTTACTATCCACTTTTGCAATAAGCAGGTTATCTGTAAGTAATTTTATTTTTTGTTTTGCCATTGCAGTACCACTTTTTTTCTCAGCAAAATAAAAAGCAATGGCCAGGCAAATTGGAGTAGTATATACAAAATGCTTTTTATTATTTGCCAGGCTTACGACACGTGCAGCATAGGTGTAAACGGGATATTCTTTATTTAAAACAGCAACCAGGATATTGGCATCTAAAAATATTTTCATTTTTTAGATTTAAAATATTCTGCCTTTATATCTTTATTTTTCCTTGCCTTGGTTTCGTAAATAGCTTCGCCTTCAGATACCATGCTTACCCAATCTGAAATAGGGAGATCTTCTAATGATTGGTGATGGCTGCTGGTAACCTTACTATACAAAAATTCTGTAAGCCTGCTAAGGCTCATATTATTTTCATCGGCAAATTCTTTTGCTTTATCTATAATAGATTTATTAAAGCTGAGTGTGATTTTTGCGTCCATAAAACTTGTTTTAAAGCACAAAAATACATTATATACGTATGAATAAAAATTTCTTTACGGCAAGTTTTCCACAAATTTAATATCCAGGGTTTCCAGCTCTTTAAGTACTGGTACATAAATTTCTTTTATAGTAGGAATATGCAGACCGGTAAGAGTTAGCTCTCCATTTAAAAGGAGTTTAGCGGCAATGCCAAGCGGAAGCCCAACAGTTTTAGCCATGGCTGTTTGCAGGCTGTCTTCTCCTTTTACAATAAGGCTGCTTTGCAAATATTTTTGCTGGCCGTTTAATTCGTATTCAAACTGGTGCAGCATTACAATCATATCTTTATCTGCAGGCAACATAACCAGTTTTGTTTCCAGCAAAAATTGTAAAATATCTGCAGAAGTTTTTGCAGTTGCAGGTACGGCAGTTTCATCAAACAATCCAAGAAAGGATAACATGGCGTGGTTATTTTCGTTTACAAATGGCAGCACAGGAGCCGACCAT
>JAYVGA010000160.1:0-2733 GCA_043772635.1 Chitinophagaceae bacterium | reverse complement strand
TACTGGAGGCAGGCCGTTTTTTATAAATTGCTTATAGATAATTATGAGCAAAAAGACTGGAAAGTAATAAGCACCGAATTTGATTTTATAGAGCCGGATAAAAAAAAGGAATACCGCAAAGAAAAAATTATTATTACCCCTGCCGATATAGAAACGGTAAAGCAACAGATAACAACCGTATGGGCCAAAATACAAAACCGGGAGTTTTATACCGGCTGCGGTAAAGAAGATTGCCACTGGTGCAATTTTGTAAAAGATAATAACTTGGCCGTGGCACTGCACGATTTGGAAGAGGAAGACTGAAAGGTTTAAGGGCTTTGAAAGGTTTAAGAGGTTTTAAAAGCTTCAATAGGTAGGGCAACGTCTAAGTTTTAATTTTAGCATAGGGTGAGTCACCCCCAAGGGTGGCTCACCCGGCAAATATTATAGAGCCTCAGACAAGTGTATTCTTCCACTTTTTTTGAGTACTCCACACAATATGGTGACCCACCAAAAAAATCTTTGCATTTCTTTACCTCTCCCCACTTTTGCAGTTAAAAGCCTTTGCAATACCTTCACGCAAAATTTTGGGTGCCTCACCCTGCAATATGATTTCCATGAAAAATAAGATACTGGCAGGTGTAGGTTTATTTATCAGCTTTTATATTTTTACCACTTTCAATAGTGGCTGTGCACAAATAGGTGCTCCCACAGGTGGCGTTAAAGATACCCTTGCTCCTATATTAGTAAAAGCAAACCCCGATATAAAAGCACTAAATTTTAAAGGAAATAAAATCACCCTAACTTTTAACGAATATGTAGAAGTGCTGGATGTGCAGAACAATGTACTCGTATCTCCACTGCAGAAAAATAATCCCTCCATCAATAATAATTTAAAAACCGTTACCATTAAATTAAGAGACAGCCTGCAGCCCAATACCACTTATAGTATCAACTTTGGGAATGCCATCAGGGATAACAACGAGGCCAATATTTTCAGCAACTTTACGTATGTTTTTTCTACCGGTAATACCATTGACAGTTTAACGCTCAGCGGCAAAGTGCTGCTGGCAGAAACCGGACTGGCAGACAGTACCCTTAGTGTGCTGCTATACAATAATACCAACGATACCGCTGTGCAAAAAACCAGGCCCAATTATATAACTAAATTAAAAGGCGATGGCAGTTTTCAATTTAATTACCTGCCAGAAGGTAATTTTAAAATCTATGCATTAAAAGATGGCGACGGCGGTAAAACTTATAATTCCAAAACAGAATTGTTTGCTTTTTTGGATAGCTCCATACGTGTAAGCACCCAACCCCCTGCTGTAGTACTCTTTGCTTACAGTGAAGAAAAACCTAAAGACAATAAAATTATCTCAGTACTAAAACCTGCAATAGAAAAAAAATTAAAATACAGCAGTAACCTTTCGGGCACACAAGATCTTTTATTGCCGCTCACACTGAGTTTTAATAATCCTTTAAAATTTTTAGATACTGCTAAAATATTTTTTACAGACACTAACTATATAAAAATTGCAGGAGTTTATCCTGTAGCAGACAGCACGGGAAAAATAATTTTTTTTAATCCCATTTGGAAACCCGGCGAATCTTATTTACTCATTTTAAATAAAGATGCCGTGCAGGATTCTGCCGGTACCAGTCTTGCTAAAAATGATACACTTAAATTTACCACAAAAAAAGAGGCAGATTATGGAAAGGTTTTATTGAGGTTTAAAAATTATGATCAAAGCAAAAATCCTGTGCTGCAGTTTATCAGTAATCAAACAGTAAAATATTCGTATCCATTAACTGGCGCAGAGTGGAGCAATAGCCGTTTTCTGCCGGGAGAATATGAACTAAGAATTTTGTACGATGACAATAAGGACGGAATATGGACACCTGGAAACTACACTAAAAAACTGCAACCCGAAAAAGCTATCACACTTCCACAGAAAATAGCCCTCCGGGCAGATTGGGATAATGAGAGAGATATAGAATTATAATAGATAATTTCTGTATTGGATAATTTTTTAACGGATAGAGGATAATAAGCGTAAAATTTATAATTATTAAGTAATAAAATTTTTGCCATTAACCATTAAAAAATTAACCATTATCCATTATCATTTATCTTCGTACCATGGTTTTTTCTTCTTCTCTTTTAGAAAATGCAGTAAACGAATTTGCCAAACTTCCCGGCATTGGTAAAAAAACGGCGCTTCGCCTGGTGCTGCATCTCATTAAACAGGATACTGCACAAGTAGAGCTTTTCAGTCATATCATTGCTAAGATGAGAAGCGAAATAAAATTCTGTAAAAAATGTTTTAATATCTCCGATACCGAACTGTGTAATATCTGCAGCAACAGATTGCGAGGCAATGACACCCTCTGCGTGGTAGAAAATATCAGGGATGTAATTGCCATAGAAAGTACACAACAGTTTAACGGGCTTTATCATGTACTCGGTGGCATTATTTCTCCGCTGGATGGTATTGGTCCTAATCAACTGAATATAGAATCATTGATTAACCGGATTGACAAAGAAAAAACTGCAGAATTGATTTTTGCGCTTAATCCAAATATACAAGGCGATACCACTATTTATTATATTCAGAAGAAATTACCCGCAGGATCCGGTGGACAACCTGCCAATCTTCGTATTACCACTCTTGCCCGGGGGATTGCTTTTGGAGGAGAACTGGAATATGCAGATGAAATGACATTAGCCAGAAGTCTTCAAAACCGGTTACC
>JAYVGA010000159.1:0-2419 GCA_043772635.1 Chitinophagaceae bacterium | reverse complement strand
GCTGGCAATACGCTACCCATATTTGTTACTCCCGATTCAAATGTGCTGTACCGCTGGTATTTGAATGGAGTATTGCAACCACATTTAAACAGCCGGGCTATTTCTGCAACTGAGTTTGGCAATTACCAGGCAACAGCATCTGCTAATGGATGCGATTATTATACAGATACTATGAAGGTTTTAAGGCTGCAGCTAAACCCAAGAATACTTGGAAATATTGTTGGGCATAATGTAAATTTCCGGGCACTTACTTCGCTTGACTGTGCTAAAAAATATTTATGGAATTTTGGAGATGGTACACAGGATACCCTTTTAAACATCATACATAGTTATGATAAAAAAGGTATTTATCCGGTATCATTAAAAGTATGGGATGCTTATGGCAATATGGAAGAAGTGCAAAGAACGCTAACCCTGCTGGATGAATTTATAGATAGCTTAAATGGATTTAGCAGATACGGCCTTTCTACTTCGGTTGAGTACACATTTTCAATGTGCCGTAATGTGGCTGTATTTAATGCAGATTCATTGCATAAAAATTTTAGTAGTAGTTTTGTTGGCTTTACACCTGGTTTGAGATATGGCCAGAATTTTAGTACTAATCTTTTTGAAACGCCTAAAACAGGTACGCTGGAATTTAAATTGTACCCCAAGACGGGTTTAATAAAGCTTAGAGGAGATAATACAGTTGTACAGCACAGCGATACAGGTTATGTACTTAATGCTACAAACAGCCTTTCTGAACAAATTTTTTCTTTGTCTTTTAGCAAGTGGGGAGGTATTTTGGTGACAGTAGATTCTATTGTATTGGGCAATATAGCTAATGGAATTGCAGGGCCTTTAAAATTAAATAAATGGAATAATATTGGTATTAGTTACGGAGATAAAGGAATTGATGTAATGGTAAACGGGCAAATGTATGTGTCCGATACCCATGTAATAGATTCTGCACATGCATCTTTACTGGGCAGATTTAATTTTGGTTCATACCCCGCTAGATTTGGATCATCTCTTATTTATGCAAAAGGTTTTGATGGTGCAATTGATCTTATCCGTTTTTCTCCCAAACAAAAAGATTTTACTTTTTCATCTGCTGCTGCCTGGCAGGGGGCAGATACGGTTGTAATAAATAAGCAGGTATGCTATGGCGGCAGTTACCTGGGTTATACAGCAACAGGAACTTATTTCAGGCAGGCTGTTACTGCTGCAGGCTGCGATAGTATTACCCGTATAAACTTATTGGTAAATGGCCCTGTAACAATTGAAGATAGTTTGATGCACCCGCTGGATGGAGAAGCGGGAAATATTTTTGTAAAAAATATTTCGGGTGCTGTATTACCATTAAGGTATGAGTGGAGCACAGGCGATACCACAAAAGATTTATTGAACGTGAAGCCGGGAAAATATAACCTGCTCATTACAGATGCACTGGGTTGTAAAACAACCATAACAAATTTTTTATACCAGTTAGACAGTAAAAAAGATTACATCGTTTTATTTCCAAACCCAGGAGCAGAAGGCCAGCAGCTTATGGTAAGAGCTGGTACAGTAAAAGCTAAAAAATATATTGGTATGGTTTACGATGTTTTGGGAAAAAAAATGCATGAACAAACCATTAATATTAATGCTGGTATTACAGAAGTGGCAATAAACAAACGGCTATTAAAAGGAGTGTATATCCTGCAGCTCCGCAGCAATAATCAAAAGCAAAGTATTCGTTTTATCATCCACTAAATATATTGCTGTATGGCGCATTACTGTTGCATTACTTTATTGCATTACCTATAATTTAATTGGCTATAAACAGTGTAAGTATAACTTCGGTACCATCTACTGTACCATTAGCTGCAATAATATCATGCATACTTACGGTAAAAGATTGCTGGTATTGCTGCTGCAGTATCTGCAGCCTTTCGTACACCAGCCCAAGCCCTTTAGATTTATGATGAGCAGGTTTATCCGACTGTGCTTTTATTTTTAATGCTGCATCTCTGCCTATGCCATTATCTCTTATAGTACACTGTAAATAATTGTAAGAGGGCAGGCTAAACAAAATAGATATATGCCGGTATCCCTGTTTTGGCATAAGCCCGTGCCAGATGGCATTTTCTACAAAGGGCTGCAAAATCATGGGAGGAATTTTTATTTCGCTGCTGTCCACATCTTCCGAAAGATGGATGTGGTATTCAAAGTTTTCATTAAACCTCAGTTGCTCCAGCTGCAGGTAAAGGTTAAGCATTTCAATTTCTTTATCAAGGCTTATAAAATTCTGATCGCAGTGGTTAAGTACTTCCCGCTGCAGCCTGCTGAATTTAGAAAGGTATTTATTTGCCTGGTCCACATCGCCGGTAAGAATATACTGCTGCACACTGTTTAGCGCATTAAAAATAAAATGCGGATTCATTTGTGCCCTTAGGGC
>JAYVGA010000158.1:0-9210 GCA_043772635.1 Chitinophagaceae bacterium | reverse complement strand
TTTGATTATTGCGAATTGCTAATTGCCCATTGTCCCCTACCTGCCCGCCGCTCTCTGCATAAAAGGGAGTTTGTTCTAAAACTATTTGATACAATTCTTTTCCTTTACCACTTACTTTTCTGTAACGTAAAATCTTTGTGTTTGTTTCCAGTGCTTCATATCCAACAAAACCATTGCTGTTTCCTTCGTTTACTATTTGCCAGTCTTCGGTATCTAATGTTGTGGCTGCACGACTGCGGTTTTTCTGTTGCTGCATTTCTGTTTCAAAACCTGCTTCATCTACCAGTAAATTATTTTCTGCGGCAATTAACCGGGTAAGGTCAATAGGAAAGCCGAAAGTGTCTAATAATTCAAAAGCATCTGCACCAGTAATAATTCCCGCAGATGACGCAGATGAGGCAGATGAGGCAGATGAGGCAGAAGAAGCTGCAATGATATGGTCCATTTTTTTTAGTCCCTTATCCAGTGTTCTTAAAAATGCTTCTTCTTCTTCTTTAATTACTTTAGCCACAAAACCCTGTTGCTTTAATAACTCCGGAAATACATTTTTAAAATCGGCTGCTATTACCGGCAATAACTGAAACAATAAGGGCTGTTTATAATCCAGGTACGAATAATAATACCTGGCAGCCCGGCGTAATATGCGCCTTATCACATAACCAGCACCGGTGTTGGATGGTAACTGCCCATCGGCAATAGTAAATGCAATAGCACGTATATGGTCTGCTATTACTCTATATGCAACTGCCGGTTTAGAATCGGGTAGCAAATCAGCATAAGCCAAATTCCCCCGGCGGGGGCTTGTTATTTTTTCTATTGCTGCAATAGTTCCGCTAAAAACATCGGTATCATAATTACTCTGCTTATCCTGCAGTACACGAACTAAACGTTCGAAACCCATACCTGTATCTACATGCTGAGAAGGCAGGGGCTCAAGGCTGCCATCTTTTTTACGGTTAAACTGTATAAACACATTGTTCCATATTTCTATCACCTGAGGATGATCGTTATTTACCAGCAAAGCACCATCGATTGTTTTCTTTTCTTCCTCACTGCGGCAGTCTGCATGAATTTCTGTGCAGGGGCCACACGGGCCGGTATCGCCCATTTCCCAAAAATTATCTTTTTTATTTCCCAAAAGAATCTGGCTTTCCGGCAAATATTTTTTCCATTCGTTCCAAGCTTCCTCATCTTTGGGCAGACCTTCTTTTTCATCTCCCTCAAAAACGGTTACGTATAAATTTTTTGCAGGGATTTTATATACTTCTGTTAAAAGTTCCCAGCTATAGGCAATGGCTTCTGCCTTAAAATAATCGCCAAAGCTCCAGTTGCCCAGCATTTCAAACATGGTATGATGGTAAGTATCTACACCCACTTCTTCTAAATCATTATGCTTGCCACTTACCCTAAGGCATTTTTGGGTATCGGCTACCCTTGGGCTGGGCGGTATTTTATTTCCTAAAAAATAATCTTTAAACTGGTTCATGCCGGCATTGGTAAACAACAGAGAGGGATCGTTTTTTACCACAATAGGAGATGAGGGAACAATAAGATGACCCTTTGATTGAAAGAAATCTATAAAAGCCTGTCTTATTTGCGCAGCGGTCATCATATAGTTTAAATAATTTGTATAGATTGATTATGTTTATAGTTCAGTTTATATTTGTGCGCATTTAAAAAACAGAATTTTGAGATGTGGTACCCCAAAAGCTTTGGATGTAAATACAATGATGTTGATCATTGACCGTTAATAACTGTATCAAAAAAAATTTCTGTTTTTTTGTAAAGTGGCAAATTTAAGCATTTCAGCATGAGTTTTGCAGCCCTGATGGCTGCTTTTGGATTTTATGAAAAAAATAAAATATTACTATAACACTCATACGCTCCGATATGAAAAACTGGTAACTCCACTTCGTGTAAAGTTGCTGCGTTTTTTTGGCCTCTTGTCGGTTCTTGTTGTAAGCTCTGCCATTGTAATTTATTTATACAACAGATTTTTTCCCCGCCCCACAGATATTGAAGCCAACAGGAAATATGAAATAATAAGGGATAACTATAATACAATCAACGATAAAGTAAAAACCCTGGAGCAGCAACTGGCTACCCTGGAAAAAAGAGATAATGAAGTGTATCGTTCTATTTTTGAAGCCAACCCATTACCCGATAGTGCACGTGCCAAAGCTATTGAACAAAAAAAAGAACTGGATAAAGTAAATATTATTGGTGATGATGTATTAGGCAGGGATATTGTTGCACAATTAAATAACCTGGGTGCAAGGATGGCATTTCAACTGGATAGCTATACAGGCATTGAAAAATTAATTAATAACCAGGAGGCCAAACTGGCCAGCCTGCCAGCTATACAGCCCGTAAGCAATAAACAACTAAGCAGGATTGCCAGTGGATATGGTATGAGGATAGACCCCGTATACGGCACCCCTAAAATGCATAAGGGACTTGATTTTACAGCGCCGCAGGGAACACCTATTTATGCAACCGGCGATGGAGTAATAAAAGTAGCTGCAAATTCGGGTGATGGTTATGGCAATCATGTAGAAATAAACCATGGTTATGGATACGAAACACTTTATGGCCACATGGTGCGCATTAAAGTGCGGGGCGGGCAAAAAATAAAACGTGGAGAGATTATTGGTTGGGTAGGCAGTACGGGTAAAAGTACCGGCCCTCACTGCCATTATGAAGTATCTATTAATGGCGCAAATGTAAACCCGGTATATTTTTTCAGCAACGATTTAAACGCAGAGCCGTACGATCAGTTATTAAAACTTGCCGCCACAGGCAGTGCAAGAAGTTTGGATTAAATTTATAATGTTATGGCTTTACAACAACAAATAAGTTTAGATTTTTTTAATACCCCACCGGGGGAGGAGAAGGCTTCAGAGGTTTCAAGGGTTACAGAAGTTGCAAAGGTTTCAGAGGTTGCAGAAGTTTCAGGGGTTAAAGAAGAATTGGTGGTGGATGAAAATTTAAGAGAGGTGGAATTTTCAGCAAAACAGGCGGCTGTAAAAAAAACCATCATTAAAAAATCTACCCGTGGCAGAATGAAGCTGAGTGATATGGATGTAATGGTAGACCTGGTGGTGGTGCCCGAAGATGAAGAGCTGTATAAAAAAAATTATTACAGCATTGGTGCGGTATCGGATATGTTTAAGGTAAATATTTCGCTTATCCGTTTTTGGGAAAACGAATTTGATATTCTTAAACCAAAAAAAAATGGCAAAGGCGATCGTTTGTTCAGGCCGGAGGATATTAAAAACCTGCAGCTGATTTATCTTTTGCTGAGAGAAAAAAAATATACTTTAGAAGGCGCCAAAGATTATTTAAAAAAGAATAAAAAAAGCGAAGAAACTTTTGCAGTAATTGATGCTTTAAAAAAAACGAAAGCATTTTTACTGGATTTAAAAGCAAACCTTTAACTACATGATAAAAAAATATTTTTTTGCAGCACTTATGTTTATAGCAACTGCCACTGCCGTAGCCCAAAGCCCCTATGTATCTTTAAAAGATGCCAGCCACCCGGAGCAGCATATACTTAATGGCATCATCACAAAATATGCATTACAAAATGACAGCAGTTATAAATGGTATGGCAGCAGCCAAAGCAGTTATGCTCCTGCCGAAGCTGTAGTTACTGCCATGCAGGCTGCCAGCGGAAAACTGCAGTTCATCATTTTTGGCGGTACCTGGTGCGAAGACACACAGTTTATTCTTCCTAAATTTTTTAAGCTGCAGGAACAGAGCAGTTTCCCCGATGCGGGTATTAGTTTTTTTGCAGTAGACAGGAGCAAGAAAACCATTGGCGGTATTGCAGATGGTTTTAAAATAATAAATGTGCCTACCATTATTGTAATGAAAGATGGCAAAGAAATGGGACGTGTGGTAGAATATGGAAAAACGGGGCAGTGGGATAAGGATCTGGCAGAGTTGCTTAAATAATTTTAAGCTGGTAAACTTTGCCAAAGTTAGATGGAGTAAAATATGATTGAGAAATTAAAAAAACTTTGTCATAGTTGGGGGAGTAAAAAAATATAAGTTGATCTTTTATAAACTTTGTCAAAGTTGTCCGGGCAATTACCGGTTGATTTTTTTAATAAACTTTGTCAAAGCAATAGCCTAAATAATAGGCCTGCTCTTTGCCGCTTCTGCTTCGGCACTTATGATACTGATATTATTACCTGCAGATGCGAGTTCCATTTTTTCTTCTTCCATCAGCTGCATCATATCCAGGTTTATTTGCTGCTTTAGTTTATTAAACTCCGCCATCTTTATGGGTGGTGTAAAATATTCAAGCGTAATGGTTGTTCCGTTCTTGCTGTAATCAGTAAGAAAAACAGAAAAGTCTAAAATTTCCTCCTTCCTGCTATTCATTCTTTCTTTTGCTTTTTGCAGAAAATTTTGTGCATCGGCGACTTTTGTTTTTTCAGAAAAGTCCAGTTTTATTTCTGCCCTGCGTTCGGTACGCATGCTCCAGTTATCCACCACGCTATCTACCATTTGTTTGTTGGGTACGGTTACCAGGGTTTTATCTGCAGTGCGGATGCGGGTACTGCGCAGGCCAATGCGTTCCACCTTTCCTGTTACTGTATTTACTTTCAGGGTATCACCTACATAAAATGGTTTATCAAAAAAAATAATAAATGACGCAATAAGATTTTCCAGGCTTTCCCTGGCCGAGAGGGCTAAGGCAGCACCTACAATACTTAAGCCCGTGAGCAGGTTGCCAATGTTTTGATTAAAAGCTGCTTTTAAAACAAGCAAGACCGCTACAATACATAAAATTACTTTTATAAAATCCCTGAAAAAAACTACCAGCTGATCATCTGATTTATCTTTGGTAAGGCTGGCTTTTTGGCCAAGTATTAAGGCAATAAAATCTATTACACTCAGCAGCAGCCGGAAGAAGCTGTAAATAAAAATAGTAATGGCTATTTTTTCCAGTATGGCATCAAAAGGAATTTTGTAAATGGTAAAATCCCAGGCTGCGGGGTAGGTTAATTTGGAAAGGGCAATTAAAGTAATGGTTACAATAATAAACCAACTGAGGGGTTTTAAAAACAGTTCGGTAAACTGCTTTTGGGTTATCATTTTCCAGGTGCGGCTTATGAACAGGTAAGAAAGGGAAGCTATATAATGCGATAATAATTTTTTAAATAAAACCACCACTGCAATAACGCCTGCCACCATCAGCAGGCTTTGTACCGTATTGTCAAATATTTTTTCCTGTAAAAATTCCATAACATTTTATTGTGTAATTATAGTACAGAATAAATTTCTATCCCTTCTTTTTTTAGCAGGTAAATTTTACCATTCATAGCTTTTATATTACTGTAGTCTTTAAAAAAAGATGGCAGGGTATATGTTTTAAGATTAAGCGATTGTAATTCGTAACTGTAATATTGCCTGCCGGAAAAACCAGAAAGCCGGTTTGCACTGATGCTTATATTTCTCCATTGCAAAAAAGGCAGGTTGTTTTTAAAAGTGCCGTAATAATCAAAAATATAAAAGCCTTTACTGATGTCGTACAGGTAAACAAAATTGTTATTATCAATAATTATTTCCGGCGATGGAACATCATCCATAATAAGGCGCCAGTCTGTACTTTCCTGCAATTCTTTACCCTGTTCATCTATCTTTTTTAATTTAAGATTCTGCTCATCAAAAAGCCATATATTATTATCGTAAGATGTAGCAATGGCTTTAACACTAAAAATATTCTGCTGGCGAAAATTAATACTGTTTCGCTGGCTAAGCAGCCTGTCCAGCATTACTACGGTGGCATAATTTTTATAATACAGCAATACTTTCAGCGGGTTGGTAACATCTATAAGCGTAGGGTTGCCATATTTTTTTACATCGTTAAATACTGCCACAGAATCACCGTTGGCATTTAGTTTTTTTAACTGGTTGCCAGCAGTAACGAGGTAAAGATTGTTCAGTACATCTACTTCCATTATATGGTAATTGCCGGCAATAATTCTTTCAAGATGAAAAGTATCGTTAGAGGCAGGTGATGTGCCAGCTCCTGTGTACAGTGCAGGATTGGTTTGCGCACAACTGCTGATGCTGCAGGCATACAAGAGGCATAGAAGGTATATGGATATTTTATTAAACACTTATGTTTCTTTATAATATTGCAATGTAAGTGTTTCGCCGTCAAACACCGAATAGCTGTTGTATTTTATCCATTCGCCCAGGTTAATGTACCTGCTGCCATTGCTCAAAGGAATGTCCATAGGCAGGTGGCGGTGGCCAAAAATAAAATAATCAAAATGCTGTTTTTGTAAAACTTCTTTGCTGTAAATAATGAGCCATTCATTTTCTTCTCCTAAAAATACCTCTTCTACCTGGCCGGTTTTTGCCCTGCTTTTTCTGCTGAAATAATTGGCCAGGCCTATGCCGAAGTAGGGAGGCAATACGCCAAAGAGCCATTGGCAAACAGGGTTACGAAAAACTTTTTTCATCATTTTGTATCCCTTATCTCCCGGCCCCAGGCCATCTCCATGCCCAATTAAAAACTTTTTATTATTAAAAATAAATTCTTTTGGTTCAAAATAAACGGGGATATTAAGCTCCGACTGAAAATAATTTTTCATCCACATATCATGATTGCCCACAAAAAAATGGATGGCTATTCCGCTGTCTGTAAGTTGGGCCAGCTTGCCCAGTATGCGCACATAACCCTTGGGCACTACGCTTGAATATTCAAACCAAAAATCAAACAAATCGCCCACAATAAATATGGCAGCAGCATCTGCACTTACCATATCTAAAAACCGGCATATTCTTTTTTCACGGGCAAGGCTACTCGCTGCATCAGGAGCACCCAGGTGAAAATCGGAAAGAAAATATATTTTTTTAAAAGTAGAATTCATTAAGGAGCTGTTTGAAAATACAATTTTGATTCACCATGTAAGCCGTTGGTGGGGACACCAACGGCGGCGGCCCGCCGTGGTCGGTGGGGACACCGACCACTGTTAGCCTTATAAGAAATTCGAAGAATCCTTTTAAACATCTTCTAAGAAGGTTAGGGTTTGTTTTTATCCTGCAAATACCGGAGTACATCGCCGGTTTCAATAAGGGGCATGCCTTCTATGCTTTGGTTGTACCAGTATATCCAGGCATTGCCGGTATTTCCATTTTTAAATGTTTGGGCTACTTCCCGCCTGTATAAAGGCTGTTCGCCGCTTTCTGTATTAATGCCTTCATAATCGTCTAACTGGCCTATTGCCCAGGCAAATTCTTCCGCATTATTTATTTCATATAATTCGCCGGTTATAAAATGATCATCGGTTGTGGGCAGGGCTACCGGATAATCGCCTTTATCATAAAAACGGCCTTTTACCACAGCTTCCCCCAGCAGGTGAAAATATTGAGTGAGGTAATTGTATACCGGATTGCGAAAACCGCTTCGCAAAGAGCCGTACACAAATAATTGAAAGATTTCGTTTTTCATTTTTTTAAAATTTCTTATGAGCTATGCCTGCCTGTTTTAATATTGCCAAAATTGTAACATTAGAAATATGCTTTTAGCATCAGCAGCACAGCAATTATTTTTTCTTAATCAGTATTAAAAAACACGGGTGCTTCGGGTAATTCTCTTCATCAAAACCTTTTTATTTTAAGGCAATTTAATTAAATGTTACGGACTTTGGTAAATGAAGACAAAAGTAAAAGCTATGAATTAAATATTATCAAGCCAGCCACGTAAATGTATCTTTAGCAACAAAATTATTTTTCAACTTTTTTGTTCCAATATTTTATGCAGATAATTGAAGTAAATATTCCAGTGTTTCATTATCATCGGGTAATGGCTCGCCTTCCCTTTTTAAAACTTCTATATTACCGGTAATTGCTTCTTTTGCCATTTCTATTGCATGCTCAATATTTTTACCCCAGGTAATACAGCCGGGCAATGCTGGCACTGTTGCTGTGTAATCTCCTTCTGGTTCTTTGCGTAATAGTATGCGGTATGTTTTAGCTGTTTTCATTAATTATACATAAGCAAATACGCAACAGGTAAACCAGGTAAACTTTCAAAATAATACCGATATTCCTTTATAATAACTCCAAAAAATTTCTATCCCGAAATGCTCCGGTACAAGTCGGCATTTACCAAATGCCTACGCACAAAGGCTCTTAGGAAATTTCACCCAACACACTTTAGCCTAAAATGAAATTCCATTTGGTATAACAATTAATGCCTCCTGTAATGTTTTCTTTGAGTTCTTTAATTGTTTCACCTTCTGCAAAAATACCCAGCCCAATTGCTTCTGCATGATAACCACCTTCCTCAGCTTCGTGCATTAAAAATGTAACTTCTTTCATACAATTTATTTAAAAAATAATCATACAAATGTTTTCTTTTATTACGGAGCTTCTACCAAAAAACAATACACTTCTTTAGGTCCATGTACACCTGTAACAAGGGTCTTTTCTATATCTGCAGTGCGGCTTGGGCCGGTGGCAAATGTTATAAAGGAAGGAAAATTTTCTTTGTATTTTTCTTTTAAAAATACCAGTGCATCTTTTACATCAAACAGCAACTGGCTGTTGTATGCAATGCAGATATGTATGGGGGCATACACGCTGCTGGTGCGGCCGCTTTGCTGTGCAGTACTCATTACAATACTGCCGGTACGTGCCACCAGGTATTCGCAGCCGGTTATAGAAACATCGCGAGTGGGCAAATCGGTAAATGGTTTAATATTTAAATTATTCAGCAGCGGCAGAAAGGATGTTTCCCTGCAATAAATTTTTGTCCATCCCTGTTGTAGTATTAATGCGGCAAGTTGTGTTTGTAAATCTTTTTCGTTTACACAAAAAGCAAATTTGCCCTGCAGTTTTGTAAACTCTTCTGCAAAAATAATGGCATCATCATCCTGCGCAGGTTTATATACGCTTTGTGTGCCCTCGCTGTTGGGAAAAGGTAAAGGCACCGGATTGCTCAGTGCCTTTCTTATTTTTTTTAAAATATTTTCTTTTGCCGATACTGCTGCCATTGTATTTTTTATTAAATAGAAGGAGGAGTTTTTAATTCCTCTGGTAGAGATGAGGAAGGTTCCTGCTCCACTATTTCTTCCGGTTCAATATCCAGTATTTTTTTCTCTTCATAAGGGCGTTTGCCTATTAATGCTTCTACATCACTTTTAAACAATACTTCTTTTACCAGCAATTCTTTGGCAAGCTTTT
>JAYVGA010000157.1:0-2792 GCA_043772635.1 Chitinophagaceae bacterium | reverse complement strand
GATAAATGCCCGGATATACCCGGTTTGCCACAAAACGAAGGTTGCCCTGTTATTGCAAAAGAAGTAATTATGCAAACCAATCTGGCTGCCGAAAATATTTTATTTGAAACAAACACAGCAACATTAAAAAGCAGTTCTTTCCCGGGATTAAATGAAGTAGTTAGTATTATGTTAGGCACACCCGGCATACTTTTATATGTTGATGGGCATACTGATTATGTAGGCTCCGATACTTTTAACCAAACGCTTAGCGAAAACCGTGCAAGAGCGGTGCAGAATTATATTAAAAGCAAAGGCGTAAGTGCCAGCCAGTTGCATGCATCTGGCTTTGGTAAAAGCAGGCCTTTTGCCGATAATAAAACGCCGGCAGGCCGCAGGCAAAACAGAAGGGTGGAGTTGAGGCTTTCGTACAATTAAAGCATTAAAAAGTACAATTTATTTTTTAAACAGTTTCTGAATTTATTAAACGGATTGCAATATTGCAGTCCGTTTATATTTTATTTAACCTGGTGTAAACCTTACCTGCATTATGTACTCAGCCTTTCTGTTTCACTTTTTGCAGATACCCTCTTTAAGTAGTTAATCATAAATTCTTATCTTCAAACTAAACTATTAACCTGCCAGTTAAAAATGATTTTATAATTGTAAAAAGAATACCTGCAAAATGCAACACCATACAAAAGCATTTGACTTTACAACTACATTGCTTCAGCAATTAAATTTTACCATTATAAAAGAAGATCTGTTACGCCCCTGGGGCGGATTTTATGTGATTGAAGAAACACAGGCTGCTGCGTTTGCAAAATATTTTTTTCCGGAAGAAGATTTAGAAGCATTAAAGATATCAGAAAAACTGAGCCCTAAAATTTTGATGGTAGCACCACATAAAAGATTAAGCTGGCAATACCATCACCGCAGGGCAGAGATATGGAGATGTATAGATGGAGAGGTAGCAGTTGCTACAAGCCATAATGATGATGAAGAAAAAAAGCAGGTACTGAAAGTTGGAGATAAAATAAAATTGCCACAAGGGCAAAGGCATCGTTTAATTGGCCTGGATGGCTGGGGCATTGTGGCAGAAATATGGCAGCATACCGATGCAACAAACCCATCAGATGAGGATGATATTGTGCGGTTGCAGGATGATTTTGGGAGGTGATGTACTTTAAATATTTCTGTTGTTAAAGAAACTAAATTAATTTTAGCAGCGTTTAATTAAAAGTAAATCGTGTGCTGGTTGCTACAAAAAACTAAACTTACAGTCCCAATCTTAAAAATTATGAATAAAAGAATTCTTCTCTCAGCCTTGTTTGTGTTTTTTGCGGTATTGATATTTTCTTTTGTACCTGTAACTAGAAATGCAAAAACAAATCAGAAACTAAGTACCGGTAAAGAATCAGGCATTCAGTTTGTAGAAGCCAACTGGGCAAAAGCTGTAGAGCAGGCAAAAAAAGAAAAGAAGATGATTTTTATTGATGCTTACACAAGTTGGTGCGGCCCCTGCAGAATGTTAAAGCAAAATACTTTTACTGATAAAACAGCCGGCGAATATTTCAACAAACATTTTATAAATATAGCGCTGGATATGGAAAAGGGTGATGGCATTGCCTTTGCACAAAAATACCAGATAGCAGCCTACCCAACCTTGCTGATTATGGATGCGGAGCAAAAATCAGTTTCAATGTCGGAAGGATATATAAACCCCGGACAGTTGATTGAGTTTGGTAAATATGTAATTAATAAAGTGCCAAAAATAAAATAACGCATTTCTTGTATTTTTTAAAACAGCAACTGATTATGGTTTGCTGTTTTTTTATTTCTACAATCACTAACTTTAATCAGGTGCAAATTTCTTTTTTCAAAATTTATAAAAACAGATGAGCAACAATACGGAATATACCAATGAGCTGATTCACGAAAGCAGCCCATACCTTTTACAACATGCCCACAATCCGGTAAACTGGTATCCATGGGGCGATGCAGCTTTACAAAAAGCGCATACCGAAAATAAAATGCTCATCATCAGCATTGGCTATGCAGCCTGCCATTGGTGCCATGTGATGGAGCATGAAAGTTTTGAAGATGCAGAAGTAGCAAAAGTGATGAATGAGCATTTCATCTGCATAAAAGTAGACCGTGAGGAAAGGCCTGATGTGGACCAGGTGTATATGACCGCAGCGCAACTGATAACCGGCCGTGGTGGCTGGCCGCTTAATGCCATGGCTTTGGCAGATGGCAGGCCGTTTTATGCAGGCACTTATTTTCCTAAAGATAAATGGATGAACATGCTTGCCTATTTTGTTGACCAACAACAAAAGCAACCGGAAGCATTGCAGAAAAGTGCAGAGCAGGTTACCAAGGGTATTCATGCAACAGAAAATGTAACATTCAAAAACAACGAAAAAACATTTTTACCTGATGAACTTGATAAACAGTTTGAAACCTGGAAGCCCAATATTGATTTTGTAAGAGGTGGCGAAAACCGTGCGCCAAAATTTCCTATGCCATCTGCCTGGGCATATTTACTGCACTACCATTATTTAAGTAACAATGAAGAAGCATTAAATGCCTTAACTGTTACTTTGGATAATATGGCCATGGGCGGCATTTACGATCACCTGCATGGCGGCTTTGCCCGCTACTCAACCGATGCTAACTGGCATGTGCCGCACTTTGAAAAAATGCTGTACGATAATGCACAGCTTGTAACGCTGTATGCACAGGCATACCAGGCAACAAAAAATGCGCTGTACAAAAAAAATGTTTACGAAACGCTTGATTTTATTGAGCAG
>JAYVGA010000156.1:0-6386 GCA_043772635.1 Chitinophagaceae bacterium | reverse complement strand
TTTTTTAATGCCCCTCATAATATCCAGTTGTGTTTTATCAAAAACAATATCCATGTATTCTTTTTGAATTAAGCCAATGCCATGCTCGCCGCTGATGGTGCCGCCCAGTTTTTTTACCAGCTCAAACATGGCTTTTAATGCAGGTATAATTTCAGGATTATTTAAACTAAAAATACTGCCCTCTTTTTTAATGCGCACATGCAGGTTACCATCGCCGGCATGGCCGTAACATACTGCATGAAAATTATATTGCTTACCCAGTTCCTTAATACCTCTTATCAAAGCCGGTAATTCTGCCCTTGGCACAACGGTATCTTCTTCAATAGTATAACCCGCCAGTTTCACTGCTTCTGCCACCCTTCTGCGCAGCTTCCACAATTCTGCTTTTTGCTGGGCATCATCTGCAAAAAAAACTTCGCCGCATTCATAATCTTCCAGCAGGGCTGCAATGGCTTCCATCTCTGCCATCAGGGTTTCCATATGATTACCATCTACCTCAATAATTAAATGTGCTGCAATATCATCGCCCACAGGAACGGCTGTGCTGTCTACAAAACTGCTCACAATTTTTAAGGCATCTATTTCTACCAGTTCCATAGCGCTGGGCGTAAAGCCTGCACGAAAAATAGCACTTACTGCTTCCCCTGCCTTTTCAAGATTTTTAAAAGGCACCAGCATGAGCAAATCGTATTTTGGATGCGGCAAAAGTTTTAAAACAATTTTGGTTACCAGGCCCAGCGTACCCTCGCTGCCTACCATTAACTGTGTAAGATTATAACCTGTAGAATTTTTTAAAACATTGGCACCCGTCCAAATAATATCACCGGTGGGCAGCACTACCTGCAGGTTCAATACATAATCTCTTACCACGCCATATTTTACCGCCTTGGGGCCGCCGCTGTTTTCTGCAATATTGCCTCCAATAAAACAACTGCCCCTGCTGCTGGGATCGGGCGGATAAAACAATCCTTTTTCTTTTACTGCATTTTGCAACACTTCTGTAATTACACCCGGCCCTGTTATTACCTGCCCGTTTCTTTCATCAATTTCGTAACTGTTCATGCGCTCAAAAGAAACCAGCACGCCACCCAGATGCGGCAGGGCGCCACCACTTAAACCTGTACCTGCACCCCTTGGTGTAACAGGTATTTTATTTTGGTTGCATATTTTCATCACAGCACTCAGCTCTTCGGCTGTGGCTGGCTTTATAACTATATCCGGTAAAAAATGAAGATTTTCTGTTTCGTCATGAGCGTAATTATTCAAACTCTCTTCATCTGTAAAAACATAAGCAGTACCCAGTATATTTCTGAATGCTTCTAACTGTTCTATAAAAATTTGCTTCGTATCTAAAAGAGACATGTATATTTTTTGGCAAAAATCGGGAAAAAATTTTTGTTAGAAATGTTTGTTAAGTGCATGTACCATTAAAACTGCGGACACATAGACTGCCGCCCGGCGTTCTGAGGATAAAAACCTTTTTTAACCAGGGTAAATTCGCTGGCACCCCTATAACCATTATAGTTTCGGAGGGTAGAAACGGTAGCATCATAACTAAATGTAAAACGCAGGTTATTTAATTCAAACCCCACCATAGGTATTACGGCATCTTTGTGGCGGTAGTACAGGCCGGCTATTAATTGTTTTTCGCCGGCTTCTGTTAAGTTATAATTGGCCATTAAACCACCTGCAATTTCTGTGGCCCCTGCCTGCATAGAAAAATAAGCATTGGGGTTAATGATAACTTTATCGTGCACTTTTAAAATGGCATTGGCAAAGGCAATATGCCGCATAGGAATAATACCATTTACAGATTGATCTTCATAAAAAGTTTCCCGGGGTTTGTTTACATGATGTATAGAATAACCCGCATTGATATAAACATTTTCGTGAGGAAAATAAGCATAGTTCATACCCACCTGCATATCAAAATAACTTACACTGTTATTTATGGGAATGCCCGAAGTGGGCCTGGTTCCATCAAAAAATTTTCCATCAAACTGATCAGGAAATTTTAGACCGCTGGGATTTATTCTTTTATTGGCCCAGCCCAGATTAAAGCCTGCGCTTAGCAGGCTGCTGTTTCCCAGCATCTGGTGATAGGCAATGGAACCATATATTTTTGTAGAAGTAAGACTGCCACTACCCGCCACATCATTTAAAATAACTGCACCAGCGCCCAGCCAACCGTTTTCTATTTTATCTCTAAACAATTGTGCATCGCCGGAAAGGCTCATGGTTTTATAAGGCACCGTCATTACAGAGCTCCATTGATTACGGTAATGCGCTATCATCCTGTAATCTGCATCAGGAATAAATCCTGTATTGGCAGGATTGGTAGTAAGTGGAGAATTTATAAATTGAGAAAAATGCAGATCCTGTGCATGCGCAACTGCTGCAGCAGGCAGGCAAATTATCATCAAAAATATTTTTCTTATGTTCATCATCTAAGCCTCCTTTTATTTTTCTATCTGAGCAGGGTTATATCTCCTGTCTTTCTCAGTTTTGTTCCATCTGTAAATTCTACATCAAGCGTATAGGCATAAACATCCATGGCCTGCAGTTTACCTTTAAAGGTTCCATCCCATCCTGTTTTCCTGCTGGCAGATTCAAATACCAATTGTCCCCACCTGTTATAAATTCTCCACATCATTTTACCAATTCCAAATCCCTCTATGTTTACAATGGCATTGCGCCCCGGCTGGCCTGGTGTAAATGCATTGGGCACATCCAGCAGCGGCACTATTATTACATCCACATCAAGACTGAAAGTATCGCTGCAGTCTGCATCGTTAAAAGCTATCAGCTCTGCGGTGAACCTGCCTGTTTTATTATATTGATGAGAAGGATTTATTTGGGTAGATGATTCTCCATCTCCAAAATTCCACAAATAACGGTTTGCCCCCACTGTAGTATTTGTAAAATTTACCGGTGTGTTTTCTATAGGCGGATTTGGAGCCCAGGTAAATGAAGCCACAGGTTTGGAAAATACAGTAATGGTAAAATATGCCGAGGTATCTACTTTGTTACAGGTGCTGGTATCGGTAGCTATTAATCTTACATTGTATGTACCCGGGTTTATATAAATGTGTACAGGGCTTGCAACAGTTGATGTAGTGCCATCTCCAAATTCCCAAACAAAATCTGTACCTCCAAGAGAAGTATTTTCAAATACTGCTGTATATGGAGCACAACCCAAGGCAGGGGTATTAAACTGTGCCTTTACCAATGGGTTTAATCTTATAATCTGTTCTGTAGAATCTGGCGCATTACAATAGGCGGTATCAATTACAAATAATTTTACCTTATAAGTGCCCGGTGCTGCATAAGTGTGCAATCTTGGAGGATTAAAACCAGTGGTATCCCTCGGCGATCCATCGCCATAATCCCACACAAAAGTTCGTGGACCAAAGCTTCCAAAACTTGCAACAGTGGTATTAGTGTACTGCATGGTAAGGCTTTGGCAGGGAGGTATTTTTGCAAAAGTAAAATTTGGTAATACCTGGTTATTGCCTACTTTAATATTAATGTATGCTGTATCTCTTACATTACATGTGGCACTGTCTTCTGCTACTAACCGCACCGGAAATTTTCCTATGGTAGTATAAGTATGAGAAATACTTGCTGAGGTAGTTATTTGCTGCGGAGAACCGTCGCCAAAATCCCAGTAATATTTTTTACCTTTTAGTAAAGTGTCTTTAAAATCTACGGTAAGTGGTACGCAGCCGCTGGTATCGCTTATTACTGCGTTAATAGATGCCTGCACACCTGCACCCACACCTGCAAAATTCATTTCTATTTTAATGGCTGCAAGGTTGCAGGCAGTACCACCGGTTCCATTTGCTGTAGACCAGGAACCTGGCGTGGTGGGAAAAACGGCACCACCAGTACAATTGGCACAAATACTTTGATAAATTATGCCATTGTCGTCAAAGCGGCTGGTACCACCATCTACATGATCTCCAAGGCCTCCGTTTTGCCCAAAGTGAGAACCAAATAATTGGCTTGTGGCATTCTTTTCTAAAACAAAAAAGTAAAAATCTTTTCCATCTGCCGGTGGTATACCCGGCAGTGGATTTATCTCTGCCAAACCACTGGTATTACCCGTTGTATAGCCCTGCTGCACATTTATACCACCGCCCCAGCCAGATACATATACATTCTCACACCTGTCTACCATAAATGCACTGGGCGAAATATTGGGTACAGATGAGTTGGTACCCCATACGGTGGAATATACATAAGCAGATAAGTCGGGCTGTAGTTTGCTGATAAACTGCTTGGCATTATTGCTTCCATATACATTACGGAAGGGCGCATTAAAAACCGTCCAGTTGCCTGTTGTGGTTCCCATAATATATGGAAAACCTTTTCGGTCAAATTTAAGTCCGTAAATAATATCTACTTCATCGGTACCCTGGTAAGTGGTTCTTATTACAGCACTTCCATCGTTACGCAATTGTGTTATAAATCCATCGGCTACACCGCCTGCAAAAGCGGGTTGTATTACGCCTGCCGTATTGCCTGGAAGATTATTACTGGATGTGCCACCTGCTACAAAAAGATCGCCGGTGGTAGGATTTATATTGGCTACAAAACAGGCATCATCTCCACTACCTCCAAAATAAGTGCTGAAAAGTATGGCATTTATAGTGGGTGTAAATTTCATAATAACGCCATCCTGCAAGCCTCTGTTGGTAGTTTGAACTGCATTTCTAACAGGGAAATTTTGAGATTGAGAAGATGATACGAGGTAAATATTATTTGCTGCATCCTGTATAACTTCGCTCCTGGCATCATCGCCATAATTTCTTCTGAGGCTTGTGGCAGATGGGGCCGATGTTGGATATTTGGGTTTTATATTTACACCATCATCTCCAGCTCCTCCTATTTTAATTGAACCAATCAGGCCATTACCTGCAGCATTAAATTTTGTTACAAAAATATCATAGCCCACGCCGGTGTTTCCCGGAAGCGTATTAGGAAAATTGTCAGATGTGGTTCTACCGGCTACAATTAAATTACCCTGTGCATCTACTATCATGCTGTGAGGTTGCTCATTTGCACTACCTCCAAGGTAAGTGGCATAAATACGGTTGCTGCCATTGGGGCTAAATTTAAAGATAGCCACATCGTAGCCTGCAAAACCACCTTCTGTTGTACCTCCACCATAAACTGTTTGATAAGCACCGGGAGAAACCCTGAACCCTGTTCCAAAAGCAATACCTCCTGCATAAAAACTTCCATCAGGGCCGGGTGTGGCGGTAAAGCCCCAGTTATCTACAGTACTACCCGTAAAAGTGGAAAAAATAATAGAGGGATCTATTATGAGTGTAGCGTTCCTGTTATAAGCGCCCACTTTAAAAGTAACCACATTATTTTTTACAGCAAATTTGCAGTCTACTTCCTGGCGCTTGCCGGTTTCTGCCTGGTAAGTGTAAGGATATAATTCTCTTACATCGCCAACCGGTGTAGTAATTACCAATTCTTTATCTTTTACAAAAACATCTTTGGGACCATCGTACTGCATGGCAATAAAATCAGGATTGCCGCCGGGTTTTACTATAAAATCATATTTAAGTTTACCTGCATCGCTGTAATAACGGATATCAATATTGGGATAAATATTTTGATAAGTAACTGCCTGGTACAACTCACAATCGCTTGCCCATTTTGCAGCATCGTTTCCAATAAAATAATTATTATGGGCAGGTAATTTTTTATCGGGCACCTGCACCGTGGTGGAAGATGCGCCCAGGAATTTTACTTTGTACGCAAAGGAATTGATGATAACCGTATCGGAGGATGGCAGCGTTTTATAATTATTTTCATCTCCGGTTTTTGGCACATCCACATGCCCATGAACAATGGCAGATAAGCGCTGAAGATCTGCCGGCTTGTGCAGTACCACAGTAAACCCTTTATTTTCCAGGAAAAAAGATCCGGTAGTAAAATCGCCTTTATAATTTACGCTGGAGTTCCACTGGCCTTTATTTTGTATAAACTCCATTTGTGCCTTTGCAGTAAAGGACACAAAAAGAAAAGCAAAACAGGTAAAGAGGTAAAAAAATATAGCGCTAAACTTTCTCAAGTATTTTTTATTTAAATGTAGTTATAATAAACGTTATAAACTATGGTATGGTTGGCAGAGCCGGTAAGTTTTAAAGAGTATTTAACTTATTATGAAATGCATTTACGCAATTTTGCCCCAACCTGTTTTGTGTTTTTGCTGATGCAGGTAAGTTTTAATCAGCAAATTTTCAGCCATACTCATATCCGGATCGGCCTCCAGAATTTTTTGTACTTCCTGCCTGGCCACTTCCAGCATTGCTTTATCTAAAACAATACTTGCCAGCTTAAAGTTTAATGCACCGCTTTGCCGGGTT
>JAYVGA010000155.1:0-8690 GCA_043772635.1 Chitinophagaceae bacterium | reverse complement strand
ATGAAAGGCTTTACTAAAAGCAATTACCTTTTTTTTACCGTTATGAAATGAAGCCAGCTTCAGTGCATTTTCATTAGCCTCCGCGCCACTGTTGCAAAGAAATAAATGATAGTCTTCTTTACCACTTACCTGGCCCAGCTTTTCGGCAAGTTGTTGCTGCAATGGAATTATTATGCTGTTGCTATAAAAGGCGATTTGCGCTAACTGCTCTTCTATTCGCTTTACCCAATGCGGGTGTGTATGGCCAATACTTATTACCGCATGGCCGCCGTAAAGGTCAAGGTATTTTGTTCCTTTATCGTCCCATACATAAGAGCCTGCGGCTTTTACAATGGTTACGTCGTTTAATGGATATACGTCAAATAGTTTCATAACAAAGCCCCCTGGCCCCCTAAAGGGGGAATTTATTTTGTTGGTTTATAAGTAAAATTGATACACTTCAAGTATTAAATTCTATGTTGATTAGTTCAGACTTCCCAGTTCCTCCTTTAGGGGGCGGAGGGGGCTTCTAAAACCCACTCCCCTTCAGTTTCAATCCCATCGTTTCATCCAGCCCAAACATCAAATTCATATTCTGCACTGCCTGACCGCTGGCACCTTTCAATAAATTATCAATAACAGAATGAATAACCAGTTTACTGTCCAGCTTTTCTAACTGTAGCAGTGCTTTGTTTGTATTAACCACCTGTTTTATACTGATGGGATCTTTACTAACTGTTATAAAAGGATGATCTTTATAAAAGCTGTTATACAATACCGTTAGTTCTTCTAAACTAAGATCGCAATTTAATTGAGAGCTGATAAAAATACCCCTGGTAAAATCTCCCCGCCAGGGAACAAAATTTAAGGCCCCGGCCCCCTCCCGGCCTCCCCCGAAGGGGGAGGAGAAACCAGGTTGCAATTGTGTCAGCGACTCTTCTATTTCTCCCAAATGCTGATGACTTAAAGTTTTATAGGCCTGAATGTTATTGGCCCTCCAGCTAAAATGCGAAGTAGCAGAAAGCGATTGCCCCGCACCGGTAGAACCCGTGATACCGGTTGTATAAATATCGCTGAGTACATTTTCTTTTGCAAGGGGCAATAAGCCCAACTGAATAGCCGTAGCAAAACACCCGGGATTGGCAATACTATCAGCCGTTTTTATTTTTTCCCTGTTTAATTCGGGCAGGCCATATACAAAATTTCTTTTGCCTGCAACAGCATCTGCATGCAACCTGAAATCGTTTCCAATATCAATAAGTTTTACTGAAGAAGGAATATCATTTTGGGCCACAAACTTTTTGGTTTCTCCATGCCCTGCGCAAAAAAACAATACATCAATACTAAAATGATGATCTGCAGAAAATAAAATATCCGTTTCTCCCACCAGATCCTCATGTACTTTGCCTAAAACATTTCCTGCATTGCTATTGCTTTGCACAAAAGCAATTTTTGCCTGGGGATGGTTCAACAGAATTCTTATGAGCTCACCGCCGGTATAACCTGCGCCGCCTATGATACCAACTTTAATAGACAAAGCCCCCTCCGATGATTTGTTAGTATTCATAATAAAAAAACTTAAACTACCTTGTATAAAATATCTTGCATCGCAAAAAACTCTCAACTCTCAACTCTCAACTCTCAACTCTCAACTCTCAACCTCCCCCTTCACCAAATGATAAATCCCCGTTTGGTTTCCGAAAATTTTTGTAAAGCCTCTCACATCCTCACCGGTAAAACCAGTATTCATTTCACCATAACTGCCAAAGCGGTTGCTCATTAAATCGTAAGCCGATTCAATTCCGGTAACCACAAAACGGTAAGGTAATAATTGCACAAATACATCGCCAGTCACATGCTGCTGTGTACTTTCAAAAAACGCTTCTATATCCCGCATTACAGGATCCATAATCTGTCCTTCGTGCAGCCAGTTGCCATAAAACTGCGCCAGTTGATCTTTTAAATTTAACTGCCACTTGGTGAGCACATGTTTTTCCAATGCATGATGTGCTTTTAAAATAACCATGGGCGCTGCTGCTTCAAAACCCACCCGGCCTTTAATGCCAATGATAGTATCGCCCACATGCACATCACGGCCAATGGCGTAAGGCCCGGCTATGGTTTGCAAATATTGAATGGCTTCTGATGGATGTGCAAATGTTTTATCCCCCACCCCATACAACTGACCTTTTACAAATGATAATTTAATAATTTCTGCTTTTAAAGATGTATCTAATTGTGTAGGCCAGGATTCCTCCGGCAACATGCCATTACTTTTTAATGTTTCTTTTCCGCCCACACTGGTGCCCCACAATCCTTTATTAATAGAATATGCAGACTTTTCAAAATTCATCTGCACGCCATGTTTTTTAAGGTATGCAATTTCTGTTTCCCGGCTCAGCTTCATATCTCGTATTGGAGTAATAATATCCACTCCCGGTATCATACTGTTAAAAATCATATCAAACCTTACCTGGTCGTTGCCTGCACCAGTGCTGCCGTGTGCCACTGCTGTGGCCTGAAGTTTTTTTGTGTGGGCAGCAATGTTTAAAGCCTGGCTTAGCCTTTCTGCACTTACGCTTAAGGGATAGGTGTTATTTTTTAATACATTCCCAAACACCAGGTATTTTACAATCTGGTCGTAATAATCTTTTACTGCATTTATGGTGGTATGTGTTTTTACACCAAGGTTATAAGCATGTGTTTCTATCTGCTGTAGTTCTGCTGCGCTAAAGCCGCCGGTGTTTACCAATACAGAATGTACTTCATACCCTTTTTCTTTTGCAAGAAATACGGCGCAGAAACTGGTATCCAGCCCACCGCTAAAACCCAACACTAATTTTTTTCCATTCCCTTCTGCAATCAGGGAAGCGTTAAACTCATTATCATTTACAGTATTTATCATCCGGTAATATTTTTTTTAAGCATTAAAAAAGAAACGCATTACTGATTTTCCGGCACCGGAAATTTTTTGGTTGCCCAATAAAAATTTCATGAGTTTACTTTGCTTAATGTGCATGAAACGTTCGTAAAGCTTAGAGTGCTTTTTAAAATCTTCTGCTGTTTCTTCGGGCTCGTAATGATCTGTTGGGTCGTACAGCATGGCCGTGCACATACAATTTTTGCGGTCTTTGCTCATGAGTATATCATAGTTTACACAACTTTTACAACCTGCCCAAAATTGCTCATCATCTGTAAGCTCGCTGTAGGTAACGGGTTCGTAACCCAGGTCGCTGTTAATTTTCATCACGGCAAGCCCGGTGGTTAATCCAAATATTTTTGCATGAGGATATTTTTTTCTTGATAGCTTAAAAATATTTTCTTTAATGCTTTTGGCTATACCGCTTTTGCGAAATGCAGGTGCTACAATAAGACCGCTGTTGGCTACAAAAGCATCATGGCCCCAGGCTTCAATATAACAAAAGCCAACCCACTCTCCGCCTGGTGTAAGTGCAATTACGGCTTTGCCCTCCTCCATTTTTTTTACCAGGTATTCCGGCGATCTTTTTGCAATGCCTGTGCCTCTTGCTTTGGCAGATGATTCCATCTCTGCGGTAATTATTTCTGCATAGGATATATCTTCCTGTGTAGCTGTTCTGATAATGATATTTGCTTGTTCCAATTTATTTGAAATTGAAAAGATGATAAAATGAAAATTTGCATTTGTTATGCAAAATGCCTGGGGGATTTTTTCACTGATAGGGGCGTTGGTTATGCTCGGCCTATCAGTAACCAGGTCGGCTTGAGGTTACTGGTGCAGGAGAAACTGGAGAAATATTATATGTAATAGGTTGTTTCAATTCTGTTATGCTAAATTTTAAGAACACAAAAATAGGGTTTTCAAATTAAAATGAGGCCAATGAATATTAATATTTTGTTAGGATAACAATTGTGCTCTTTTTTTATTGATGTGCTATGCAGGTCATTAGTCATTGGGGCATTAGTCATTGCCTTATTTAACCCTACAAAAATGTAGGGGCAGGCATAGAGGATTGACCATTCACTTTTCACCTTTCACCTATTAACCATTGACTCACTCACAACAACTTTATCATCTATCGCAAACTTCTCCAGCCCTTCTGCAATAAGCCGGTCATTGCTCAGCCTGGCCACTTTATTTTGTCCGCCAAGCTTGCCAATGCTTTTCATATAATGTACAAAACCATTTTTTTGTATGGGTGTAATTTTTAACCGGTCAAGAATATTGCCGCTGATAAGATCATCATAATAAACATTTTTTTTACGGAGATGATCATCCAGTTTTTTTGCAAACGACAACATATCGCCCGGCATTTGCTCAAACTCTATAAACCACTCATGATAACTTTTTTCATTGCTTTGCGAAATAAAAGGGGCTACCGTAAATTCTTTAATATGAATATTTTCTTCCTGTGTAACCCCCAGCAGCGCAGCTTCTACCTCTTCTCCAATTACATGCTCTCCAAATGCAGAGATATAATGTTTAATGCGGCCACTTACTATAATCCGGTAAGGATCGGTAGAAACAAATTTTACCGTATCGCCAATATTGTAAGCCCATAAGCCTGCATTGCTGTTAATGATAAGTGCATAGTTTTCTCCCACTTTTACATCTTTTAGGGTAAGCCGTGCAGGTTTTTCGTTATTAATTTCTGCCACGGGCACAAACTCAAAAAATATTCCGCTGCAGGTATTGAGCAGCATGCCCGGTTCTTTTTGGGAATCCTGGAAAGCAAAAAAACCTTCACTTGCCGGAAACAATTCTATCGTATCAACGGGGCGGCCAATGCTTTCCATTAGTTTACTTTTATAGGGCTCATAGTTTACACCGCCCTGTACCATCACACTAAAATTTGGAAACAACTCTCCAATTTTTTTTCCGGATTTTTCCTGCAAACGGTCAAAATACATTTGCATCCATGGAGGTATACCGCTAATGAGCGTCATATTTTCGTTGATGGTTTCGGCTACAATTTTATCCAGTTTTTGTTCCCAGTCTTCAATACAATTGGTTTCAAAAGAGGGCATCTGGTTTGCCCGCAGGTATTTTGGTATATGATGATTTACAATGCCGCTCAACCTCCCCGTAGGCACACCTCCCACTCTTTCCAGCACCGGCGAACCACTTAAAAAAATAAGTTTGCCGTCAGAAAATGCATGGTTGCCTGTTTCTGCCATATAACACAGCAGGGCATTGCGGGCTGTATTAATATGATTGGGAATAGAAGCCTTGGTAATGGGGATATATTTTACACCGCTGGTTGTACCGCTTGTTTTGGCAAAATAAATAGGCAAACCTGTCCACAGTATATTATGTTTACCCTGCTTAATCTTTTCAATATAAGGTTTAAAGGCTTCGTAATCCCTTATAGGAACCCGCAGCACATAATCTCCGTGTGTTTTAATGGCAGCAAAATCATGCTCCTTGCCAAACTCCGTTTTAATGCCTGTTTTTATAAGTTGCTGAAACACCTGTTGCTGATCTGCAACAGCCGTGGTTATTCCTTTTTTAATTTGCTTGTGTATATAGGTAGCAAAAGGCTTTGCCAGTAAAGATTTAATTTTCATACCGCTTTTCTTTGAACCCGTTTACCTTAGTGCACATTATTTCTCTTCACCCGGTAAAATTAAATAAGAAAATGGAAGTATGCACATATTAGGCATAATGATTTTTGCAAAGGTTTAAATAAAGTTTCAGGGGTTTAAGAGGTTTAAGAGGTTTAAGAGGTTTAAGAATTTTAAGAGGTTAAGAAGTTTAAAGGTTTAAAGTATTTTAATGTTCGTTGCTTCAAGTAAATTGCTCAGTAATTATATTATCACAATATCACAATATCACATTTCCCTACCTTTGCCCCCATGAACCGCACAGTAGCCTTACATACACTTGGATGCAAGCTTAATTTTTCTGAAACAACTGCCATGGGCCGCATGCTGGAAAAAGATGGTTTTGAAAAACGGGATTTTGATGAAGTGGCAGATGTTTATGTAATTAACACCTGCTCTGTTACCGAAAATGCAGATAAAGAATGCAGGCAGCTGGTGCGCCGTATTATGCGCAAGGCGCCGGAAGCCATGGTAGTAATTACCGGCTGTTATGCCCAGTTAAAACCAAAAGAAATTGCTGCCATCCCCGGTGTGAACCTGGTGTTGGGAGCAGCAGAAAAATTTAATATAGCTGCACATTTAAAAGAAATAACCAAAAATGATACGGCTAAAATTTGCAGTTGCGATATTGAGGATGTAAATATTTTTACCCCTTCACATTCTTTAAACGAACGCACCCGGATTTTTTTAAAAGTACAGGATGGCTGTAACTATAACTGCAGCTTTTGTACCATACCTATGGCCAGGGGTAAAAGCAGGAGCGACAGTATTAAAAATGTTTTAAAAAATGTGGAAGCCATTGCCGCAGGCGGGGCAAAAGAGATTGTACTTACAGGTATTAATTTGGGGAATTTCCTCACCCCTTCCCTCTCCATAAATGGAGAGGGTGGTGCGAAGACCGAAGCGGATATGAGGAATAGCGGAAACTTTTTTGACCTGATAAAAGAACTGGATGCTTTTGATGGTATAGAGCGTTACCGCATATCATCTATAGAACCTAATTTGCTCAGCAATGAGATGATTGAATTTGTGGCTGGCAGCAAACATTTTATGCCGCATTTTCATATACCCCTGCAAAGCGGCAGCAATATAATATTAGCGGCTATGCGCAGGCGTTATAAAAGAGAATTGTATGCCCAAAAAGTTAACCTCATTAAAACCCTTATGCCTCATGCATGTATCGGCGTTGATGTAATTGTGGGCTTCCCGGGCGAAACAGATGAACTGTTTAACGAAACTGCGCAATTTTTGCTGGAGCTGGATATTTCTTACCTGCATGTATTTACTTATTCGGAAAGAGACCATACTCATGCACTTACGCTGGGCCCTGTTGTACCCATTAATAAACGTCACGAACGCAATAAAATACTGCGCAATATCAGCTACAGTAAAATGCAGCATTTTACCCTGCAGCATACTGGCCAAAACAGGAAAGTATTATTTGAGAGTGCCAATAAAAATGGCATGATGGAAGGCTTTACAGATAACTACATTAAAATAACAACGCCTTTTAAAAAAGAATGGGAAAACGAAGTAGTAGAGTGGAAGATGTAAGATGGGAAATATCGAATATCGAATTTCGGATGTAGAATGTTCTTTAGCGGCTATTGTTTTTGTTGCATTGAAATTCTCAAAAAGAATGTACTGATTTTTGGAAATAAACGTCGCAGATACAATTTCGGATTTCGAAAACCGGATGTAAAATGTTTTTTATAGGGATTATTTTTATGTTTGCAATTCTTAATACATTAATGAGTTTCTTCTCTGCACTCTCTGCGTACAAAAAATCAGGTAGCCTTTTTATATTTTTCAGGGATAATCATAACCCTAGTATTTGTTAAGTCCTGGCCTCAGCTTTTGCCTGGATTTATTAAAAACCATATTACCTTTTTCAATCCCTTTTCGTAATTCTTTTTGCACTTCTTCCGGCAGGTGTGTAACCTCCTGGCAGCTTACACTGCAACACCCTTCATATTTTGCAGCGCAGGCCTGGCACTGGATAAATAATAAATGGCAGGCTTCATTTTTGCAATTGGTATGCGTATCTGCAGGCTTGCCGCATTGATGGCATAACGCAATAATTTCATCGGTAATGCGCTCCCCCAGCCTGTCGTCAAACACAAAGTTTTTTCCATGAAATTTATTAGCAAGATTATTTTCCTTTACACTGTTGGCATAATTAATAATGCCGCCCTCCAGGTGAAATACATTTTTAAATCCACGGTGAAGCATGTAGGCACTTGCTTTTTCGCAACGGATGCCGCCGGTGCAGTACATAATAATATTTTTTTCTTTTTTATCCTGCAGCATTTCGGCAACCATGGGTAGCTGCTGCCTGAAAGTATCACTAGGTATCTCTATCGCATTTTCAAAATGCCCTACTTCATATTCATAATGGTTGCGCATATCTACCACAATGGTATTGCTGTCGCTGGTAAGCGCATTAAATTCAGCTGCATTTACATAACCACCTTTGTTGTTCATATTAAAATCTGCATCAGTAATACCATCTGCAACAATTTTTTTGCGCACTTTTATTTTAAGTACCCAAAAAGATTTACCACCCGTTGCACGGCTATCGCTGCCAGCTTCATGCTCCAACGCAATGTTTAAGCGGATATTTTTTAAGGGTTCAAAACGGTGCAGAAAATTGCGGAAAGATTCAAAATTATTTTGAGGAATGCTCACCTGTGCGTTTATACCCTCGTGCGCTACGTATATACGGCCAAAGACCTGTAGCTCATTTAAACCTTTATATAATTCATCTCTAAAAACTGCAGGATCTTCAATAAAAAAATATTGATAAAAAGAAACGGTAACACGGATAAATGTTTCTTCAAAAAGTTTTTTCTTAAGTTCTTCCTGGGAAACCCGGTTGTATAATGCGGCCATAATAGTAAAGTTGCACCTGGGGCGCTACCTGTTTAATAAATTTGTAAAATTTTTTTAAATAAAGATTGGATGCTTGCAGGGCGGTCAAATATTAAGGGACAAAGATACAATGTTCGGATAGTCTAATGGCCTCCGTCTGACCACCAAATTCCTTATGGTCTTACCCTATCAGTTGCTCTCCGCTGTTCGGTCAGACGGAGACCCCCGCAAAGGCGGGGCAAGCTGTCAGACCGGGG
>JAYVGA010000154.1:0-2653 GCA_043772635.1 Chitinophagaceae bacterium | reverse complement strand
TTCGTATATTTTGCATCTCCAAAATTACGTTAGATTTTTAGAAGCTAAAGCCTTGCCCTAAAGGGCATAGCTTGAACTAACGGATTGAGACCAGTCAATGTGTTTGTATGTACTTCTGCTTTGTATAATTGCTTATTGAAAACTTTCCGGTGCAGGTATTTCAAGGTCTTTGCAAATTTTACGGATAAGATTATTTTTTATTTCCTTATGCCTGGGAAGTGAAGATATTTTTTTATTTGTTTGATTTTGCCAGATGGAGTGATTCCCTCCTTCTCTTATTAAAAGGCAGTTTTGTTTGAGCATGTATTTATGAAAGTTTTTAGTCTTCATCAGCTCAATACAATTTCCTCCCTTATTACTGCGCTGCTTTTTTTGTTCTGAATTCCTAAAAAGCGTTGAGTATCTAAATACAAATCAAGTGCTTCCAGTAAATTGTTTTTTGTTTCTTCCATTGTTTCGCCCTGAGTATTTACACCTGGCATTTCTTCTACATAACCAATAAAGCCACCCTCTTCTGCATTTTCAAATACTGCTGTAAGTTTTATAGATGTTTTCATATTTTAAAGTTAACTCATTTACTGTTTCCCATCAATAATTATGGGTGTATTTCCTTTGCCCATCACAATTACTTTTGCATTGGCACTTAATGCCAGTTCTTTCATGGCTTTAATTTGTTCGTACTGCAGTTGCTGATCGGTAAGGCCGGTATTAATAATGCGCTGGTAATCTGCAATGCCCTGTGCTTCTACCCGCTTGCGCTCTGCTTCCTGTTTTTCTTTTAATAAAACAAACTCCATTTTTTTAGCATCCTGCTCTGCATTTATTTTAGATTCTATGGATGCCTTTACAGAATTGGGCAGGGTAATATTTCTTACCAGCAACTGCTCCAGCATTAAGCCACGTTTTTTAAAATCGTCTTCAATACTTTTATAAATACGCTGTTGAAATTCGTCTCTTTTATTACCAAACAAATCTACCGCCTGGTAATACACTGCATTGTCCCGTATTTTGGTACGGGTAATGGGCCGCACAATTTTATCCCGGTAATCATCTCCTGTTTCTCTTAACAGCCGTGGTGCCTCGGCGGCAACAATGCGGTATAAAACAGTAAGATCAATGGTTACTTCAAGCCCGTCACTGGTTAAAACCCTGATGGCATCGTCGCCGGCTTTTTGTCCTTCATCATTTATGCCACTCATGGTATAATTTTGTGTTTTTACATCTAATTTTTTTACATCCAGCAGGGGATTAATAAAATGCAGGCCACTGCCCATGATATCGTTTTGAATGCTGCCAAACAAAATTTTTACACCCACCTGCCCTGCATCTATTTGTTTTACACAGGAAGTAGAGATGCCCAGTAAAATAAAAATTAAACCTAGCAACCGGCCCATAGGTTTAAACCGCTCTGCCGCTGGATTATTTTTTAATATTACAGAAGCCACAATTAAAATGATAATTCCTATTACAATTAAAAACATGATTAAAAGTTTAGAGACGTAAGTTCTATAAAAAAATTAATAAGAAAGCATTGATTTTGTACAGCTACCAAATCATTCGCAGAAAAAAACCGAAGCAAATGCTTCGGTTTTTTTCTGCGTAATCTATTTGATCAGGAAAATCAGCGATTAATTATTAAGCATGAGCGGCATCACCAGCATCAGCAGCTCTTCGCCTTCTCCCTGCTCTGTGGGTTTTATAATACCCGCTTTTGTAGAAGTGCTCAGTTCCATATTTATATCATCAGTATCTGCACCATTAAGCATTTCAATTAAAAATTTTGCATTAAAGGCAATCTGCAAATCTTCGCCATCATACTGGCAGGCCATACGTTCGTTTCCTTCAAAACTAAAATCTACATCCTGGCTGGCCAGCTGCAGCTCGCTGCCGCTTATGCTTAGTGCTACCTGGTTGGTACTTTTATTGCTAAACACACTTACCCTGCGCAGCGCATTTTGAAAGGCGGTACGGTTTACCGTCATCTTATAAGGATTATCTACAGGTATTACTACTTTATAATCCGGAAAGCGGGCATCTATTAAACGGCACACCAATTCGGTACCGCCATGTTTTACAAAAAGGTGATTGCTGTTGTAAGAAATGCTTAGTTCATCTGCATTATCAGGCAGGGCAGATTTTAATAACTGCAATGGTTTTTTAGGAACTATAAAAGAATCTTTTTGCGGACAGCTTACATCGTTGCGGGTATATTTTACCAGGCGATGTGCATCGGTAGCCACAAAGCTCAGGCCTTTTGTATCCAGTTCAAAAAATACACCCGTCATGGCAGGGCGTAGATCATCAGTGCTTACTGCAAAAATGGCTTTGTTTATAGCCGTTACAAGGGCAGATGAGGTCATGGTAAAATTATTGGCATCATCAGCTGCAGGTTCTTTTGGAAAATTATCAGGGTTTTCGCCCATCACTTTATACTTACCGTTATCGCTTGTAATTTCTACTCCAAAGTTTTTATCAATATTAAATGTAAGTGGCTGCTCCGGAATATTTTTAAGCGATTCTAATAATATCTTGGCGGGGATACAAACTTTACCAGGGTCTTTTGCTTCAATATCCAGGTGCACTTTCATCACCGTTTCCAGGTCTGTAGCCACTACAGTGAGTTTGTTTTTTTCTATTTCAAACAAAAAATCTT
>JAYVGA010000153.1:0-3626 GCA_043772635.1 Chitinophagaceae bacterium | reverse complement strand
ATATTTTTCTCATATATAATTTTTTTAGAAGCTAAAGTTAGCAAACCCTGCCAAAATAAATGAAATTTTTATTAGAAAGTTAAATACAAAAAAATGGTTCCATAAAGGAAGGATGCCTGTTATTATTTTGCTTCAAGTTCCGCTTATGCATTTACAAGACTGGTTTTAAAATTACTCTTTTTTCTTCCATAAAAAATTATAGCCATTTAAAATATTTGAAATAAGAAAACAATTTTTATGTTGAATTCTTTTTTAAATTTTATATAAAAAAAATCACATAAAAACTTTCTGCATCCAAATTAAAAAAACGCCGTTTAAATGCAGGCTCAGGGGCAACCAGGGTGCCAACATTGCCACTACTTCAGTTTTTCGCCGGCTTGCTTAAGCCCGTTATTTTTAAAAAGATAATAAGCCGTTTGATAATTTGCAATGGCTTCGTTGATGACTGCAGGAGAAAGCCCTGCAGCTACCTGCGTGTTTGTTTTAAAATTGTAGAGATAGGTTTCTACCTTAAGCTGCGGACTTAATATTACCAGGCTATCGTTTTTAATGTAGGCCAGTTTTTGATAAGTACCCAGCATTATCCTTGGGCTATAACCCGGTGCCAGCACATCTTTACCATAAAGGTTGCTGCCATAGCTCCAGTGGAGTTTTTTAAATAAAGTTGGATACAAATCTATCTGCGAGCAAAGCTCATTTATTTGCTGTGGTTTATTTTGGGCAGGGTAATATACAATGCAGGGTATATGGTATTTACTGATATCAATTTCATTTTTGCCGGCACTGCTGGCGCAATGATCGGCCACAAAAATAAACACCGTATTATTAAACCATGCTTTGGCTCTTGCTTTTTGCAAAAATGCACCAATGGCATAGTCGGTATAACGGATGGCACCCTCTCTCCCACTGCCCGATGCAAAATTTATTTTGCCCGCCGGAAAAGTATAGGGCCGGTGATTGGAAGTGGTCATTACAAAATCGTAAAATAATTTATTTGTTTTATATAAACTGTCAGCATTTCTTATCACTGCATCATAAAGGTCTTCGTCGCAGATGCCCCAGGCATTTTCAAAATGCACCAGGCTATCTGGTATAATGGTGCGGCTAGCATTAAACTGGTCTTTCACTAAAATGTTTCTGCCCCGGTCCACCACATCATAACCATTGTTGCCAAAGAATTGATTCATGTTGTCAAAATATCCGTCGCCGCCATACAGAAAAGATCTTGTATAACCTGCCTTCTTAAAAATATTGCCCACGGTGGTAAGGTTATCATTGTTGGGCCTGCGCACAATGCTGCTGCCAGGCGTGGGCGGCACTGCCAGCGATAAGGCTTCCATGCCTCTTACCGTGCGGGTGCCGGTGGCATACATATTGGTAAACAGTATGCCTGCTGCAGCCAGTGAATCCAGCACGGGTGTAAGCTTTTGTGTATTGCCAAAAGCTCCCATAAATTCTGCACTAAAACTTTCTATGGTTACCATTATTACATTGGGACGCAGGGCCACGCCCGAATCTTTTATTGTCCGCTCAATCGTTTCGCCTGAATTTTCAAATACGGTACCGGGCTGCAGCAGGTCTGTGCGCAATAATTCAAATGCCTGCTTATTATCTATAAGTTTATAAAAATGATCGTAAGGCAGTTCGTTGTTTTTAAACGCAGCAAAAAAAGAAAAGATGCCTGCTTTAGATAATTCGTTCTGGTACCGGTTTTGGCTTTTTTCTGCAGCAGTATTGCTCATAAAAAAACCTGCAATAATTGTAATGCAAAGAATGCTGCCCGTGTATAGCAACCGCTCTTTAAAAGGCGTAACCGAAGCAAAACTATTGGAAAATACCCTACGCTTATAAAAGAACCATATAAGCAGCAAAAAGAAGGCCAGCATACCACTTATTAATATGGGCAAAGGATAAGATTCATTGATATTATTAATTACTTCGTAAGTATAAACCAAATAATCTACCGCAATAAAATTAAACCTGCTCTCAAACTCCTGCCAAAAAGTTATTTCTGCAAAAAATGAAAAAGTAATGAGCAGGAGCACAATAAAAAACAGCGTATAGGTAATAATCCTGTTAAACAAAGAGGGGTTCCACCGCTGCGGCAGCAGCAATAAATAAACTGCATAAATGGCCACTACAAAACCAGCCACAGTTATATCAAACAACAAACCCAGGCCATATACTTTTAATAAAGACAGCAGGGTAATATCTGCTTTGGCAAATGACAGTGCCAGCAAAACAGACCTTATTAAAAAAGATGCCCCAATAAAAAAAAGCAAAAATGCTAACAGGATGCTATAGCGTGATTTAAAGATATTCATGGTGTGGAGCAGTTAAGATTTTTTTGAGGGGCTAAAGGTAGGTTTTAGCTTTTGTATAATAAAGTATCAATGTAAAGAGGTAAATGGAAGTGAATGATAGCGGCTGGTTTTATGCTTATTGAAATTCATTTAGCCGCAATTGCCTCAAAAATAATTTAACTCCCGCCTGCCGTCAAAAGTAAAGTCACAGCATTTATAAATTCTTTTGGTTTGTCCACAAAAAACAAAACAGTGTCTGTTTGTTTTTTAATGCCAAATATCTTTGTTACTTCAATTGAATTTTTTAAATACACTACAATATTATGGTTTTCCAATCCACTTAAAAGTGAAATTTTAATGGATGCCCTGTCCATTGGTTTTTTGCCTGACAATTCTATTTTTTCAATATTATCAAATTGAATAAATGCGTCGCCTGCAAGTCCATTGTGAATTTCAAAAGAGTTTGAATGTATGATAATTGGCCTTGCTTTTAAGGCCCTGATGTGAGCAAATAATTGAATGCAGGTATAAAAACTTAATCCGGTTATCACCCAGGCAATTGTACTGCTCCATAAACTTACCAGTAAATGTACGCCTGCTGTTTCAATAAGGAGGATTGATAAAATTGCACTTAAAACTATTGGCAGTCCATTTTCTTTATAGGAAGTAAAAGTTGTTTTATAGTCTGTTGATTTTTCTCTTCTAATAAAAAAAGCATAATAAAAAACTGCAACCTCCGATGAAACAATATTTGCAAGTTTTTCGTTTACAAAAATTTCAAACATCACACTTCTGCAATGCAATAAGAAATCAACGCTATTATTATTTGCTTTAGCATTTTTATTTGCAACATAAAATTTTTTGCAGATGATAAAAATTATAAAAACCTCCAGAACAGGTGAAATCCAGGTTTTAATAATTTGCAAAATTGGATTTGAATGAGACCGTAAAATAAAACCTGCAAATAAAAGTGCTGCAATAAAAACTCTTATTACGGTCAATTTAGAAATATTGCTTTTTCTAATTGCAAGAAAATAAATTAAGGGTGCTGTAATTAAAAGGTCAGCCAAAATTCCATTTGATAACTGTTGACTGTTGGCTGTGAATCTGGATGAAAATGTAATTATTAAGCAACTAAGGAAAATCAAAAAGGGAATTCCTAATGCAATTGTCCAATTTGGTTTGTTTATTACAGAGCTTGTCATACTAAAAATGTTTGTCCTAATATAGCAGCAAAAGGAATTTTGTGAAATAACCTACTCCATTCATTGTCAAATATACAAACTATATAAATAGCGTAACCTGTGGATGGTTTTTGCTAAA